>JAMPIU010000137.1 GCA_023667845.1 Dehalobacter sp.
GAGATCAGGACTGCCCCGGTCAGCCTGGCCAGTTCGACCGCATCTCCCAAATGATCGTCATGACCATGGGTGACTAAAATTGCATCAAGCGTTTTAAAATCAGGCGGTTTGACCTCTGCTTTCGGATTCTTCCGCAAATATGGATCTATCATCAGCCGACCTGCGTCAGACTGGATTTCAAAACAGGCATGGCCGTGAAAGATAATATTCATACTTTATTCCTCATTCTGATCTTTGCTTCTTGATTCTGCTCTTCTGGATTCTGCGTTTCTGCCTGACTCTGCTCTTCCGTTTTTTGCTGCATTCCCGCGTCATCCTTCTCCACGTCCATCTTATCTTCCATGTCTGCAGAAACCGGTCTTGTCACCGTGTACCAGTTATGCAGGCGAAACTTTCTGAACATAATCCGCAAAATAATGCCGAGGTCAATGACCACCAGAATCGCCGCGATGTACCAGTGCCCATAGGCGGAGAAAATTGCCGCCAGCCCGAAACAAAGGCTGATTCCATAGAGAACAAACACTGCCTGGCGCTGGTTCAGGCCAGTATCGAGCAAACGGTGATGAAGGTGTCCCCTGTCTGCCCGGACGATCGAATGTCCTTTCCACTTCCTCCGGATGATCGCAAACAGCATGTCCATCAAAGGCATGCCGAGCACCAGCAACGGGAAAACCAAACCGAGTACCGTAGCGGTTTTCAGCAAACCCCAAATGGAGACTGCTCCGATCATATAGCCGAGAAACATGCTCCCGGAATCACCCATAATGATTTTAGCAGGATTAAAGTTATAGAACAAAAAGCCCAGCGTTACGCCGCTCAGGGCCAGCATCAGAAGATCGGCCCCCGGATAGGCCGAACGGATCGTTGCGGACCAGAACAATGTGATCGCCGCAATAAAGCAAATGCCCGAAGCGAGGCCATCCATACCGTCGGATATATTCACGGCATTGACCAAACCGACAATCCATAGCACGGCAAAAATGTTGCCGATCAAGCCTAGTTGGACGACTCCATATAGAGGCAGCGTGATATGCGGGACCGCCATGCCGAAAAAAATCAGTATTACGGCTGCTAGGATCTGCCAGAGCAGTTTGACCAGAGGCCGCATTCCTTTTACATCATCATAGATGCCGACCGCAAAAATAATTGTGCTGCCGAGGAAAAGTCCGATCAGCATTTTATTCACGGCTACCGTCAGAAAAACAGCCAGCCAAAAAGCCAGATAAATCGCAGCGCCGCCGAGACGCGGAATCGGGGTCTTATGTATTCTCCGCTCGCCCGGATAATCCATCACACCCCATTCTCTGGCCAGGATAATGGAGACGGGTGTTAAAATCAAAGCAAATAGAACTGCCAGCAAAAATGTTGATAAATAAGAAAGCATACTACCTCCGGATATCGTGAGTTAAATGGCACCGCGACATTAGGCCCGTCGAATGCTTTGTCATCCTGACGCATTCGACACTAGGCACATCGTGTGCCGTCGTCCGTGGCCTTGTCGTTCCTTGCCATCCATGGCATCACGACATTAGGCCATCCGTGGCCGTCACACTTGGCCTGGGAAACCCCATTGACGCAGGACCTCATACGCAATCACCGCGACTGAATTGGACAGATTTAAGGACCTCGCATCCTTTCTCATCGGCAGGCGGATCTGCCGGTCAGGATAGCGCTGTAGGATTTCCGGCGCCAGCCCCTTCGTTTCCCGTCCAAAAAGCAGATAGCAGCGGTCTGGAAACTCCACATCTGTATAGAACTTAGACGCTTTGGTCGTGGCCAGAAAAAACTGACCTTCAGCGTTCTGGGTTTCAAAATCGTTAAAATTTTCATAAACATGTACCTTTAAGAGATGCCAGTAATCGAGTCCTGCTCTTTTTAAATGCTTGTCGTCAATACTGAAGCCGAGCGGCTTCACTAAATGCAGGTCGGCCTGAACAGCTGCGCACAATCTGGCAATATTTCCTGTATTGGGAGGTATCTCGGGTTCAACTAGTACGATGTTTAACCTGCTGTCTGTCATCATCATTTTCTCCAAAAACTGCTCTTAAATCTAAGTAGTAAACACAACAGCTATATTATAACCCGAAAACAACGAAAAATGAACGTTGAAATATTCACACTGCAAAAAATCTACCCATACCTTAAAAAAATCTGCTATATTATGTATACTTTTTTGTTATACTGGATGAATCAGGCTCATTCTGTTATATTATAAAGTTGGATCATAAATTAAATAAAGGGGTAAGAAATATGAAACAAAACTTAACACAAAAAATATTATCCGCCCATCTCATCTCCGGTGAACTTGGGGCCGGAGGAGAAATCGGCATCAAGATAGATCAGACTTTAACACAGGATGCCACAGGAACTATGGCTTATCTTCAGTTTGAAGCCGTTGGCATTCCAAGAGTCAAAACAGAATTATCTGTCAGCTACATCGATCACAACACACTGCAGACGGGTTTTGAAAATGCTGACGACCATGCTTTTCTCCAAAGCTGCGCTTCCCGCTTCGGGGTTTATTTTTCGCGTCCCGGCAACGGGATCTGCCACCAGGTCCATCTTGAGCGTTTCGGAAAACCTGGTAAAACCCTGTTAGGCTCGGATAGTCACACCCCTACCGGCGGCGGAATCGGCATGCTAGCCATGGGTGCCGGCGGCCTTGATGTTGCTGTAGCCATGGGCGGCGGCGAATTCTATCTGCCTGACCCGAAAGTTGTCAAAATCAATCTAACCGGAAAATTAGCTCCGTGGGTGTCCGCCAAAGATGTCATTCTGGAAGTCCTGCGCCGCCTGTCCGTCAAAGGCGGTGTCGGCAAGATCTTTGAATATGCCGGTCCTGGCATCTCTATGTTAAGTGTCCCCGAAAGAGCTACCATCACCAACATGGGCGCCGAGCTCGGTGCAACGACCTCTGTCTTCCCGAGCGATGAACAGACCCGGATCTTCCTGAAAGCCCAGGGCCGCGAAAACGACTGGATTCCGCTTGAAGCCGACGCCGATGCAGTATACGATGAGGAAATCTTTATCGACCTTTCTGCCTTGAAACCGCTTGCAGCTCAGCCGCATATGCCTGACAACGTCGCCGCTGTAAGCTCGTTAAAAAATATTAAAGTCAACCAGGTAGCAATCGGCAGCTGTACGAATTCTTCCTACCGCGATCTGATGACCGCCGCCGCCATCTTAAAAGGCAAAGTGGTCGATCCGAGCGTCAGCCTGGTGATCGCTCCCGGCTCCCGTCAAGTTCTGACCATGCTGGCCAATAACGGCGCGCTAACCGATCTGCTTGATTCCGGAGCCAGAATATTGGAATCGGCCTGCGGACCCTGTATTGGCATGGGCCAGTCCCCTTCCTCAGGTGCCGTCTCCTTAAGAACCTTTAACCGCAACTTTGAAGGGCGCAGCGGAACTGCGGACGCCGGCGTATATCTGGTCAGCCCGGAAGTCGCTGCTGCCAGTGCGCTGACAGGTTACTTTACCGATCCCCGCACACTGGGCCCTGCTGCTGAAATTCCCATGCCGGAAAATTTCCGGGTCGATGATTCGCTGATTATTCCGCCCGGTTCTCCGGACACCACCATCGTGCGTGGTCCAAATATCAAACCGCTGCCGATTGCTCCGAAGCTTAGGCCGGATCTGGAGCTTCCCGTCGTCATCAAACTGAATGACAATATTACCACAGACGATATCATGCCTGCAGGCGCCAAAATCCTGCCGCTCAGATCCAATATTCCTGCCCTTTCCGAATATGTTTACAGCAAGATTGATGCCGGATTCTCAGCCAGAGCCAGACAGCTCGGTCAAAGCATCATTCTGGCCGGTCAGAACTACGGTCAGGGCTCCAGCCGCGAACATGCCGCACTGGTTCCGATGTACCTCGGTGTCAGAGTTGTCCTGGCCAAAAGCTTTGCCCGGATTCATAAAGCCAACCTGATTAATTTTGGCATCCTGCCGCTTACTTTTGTCAACGAAAGCGACTACGACCTGATTAAGGACGACAGCAAACTTATCTTTACAAATCTGACTGAAGCCCTATCAAACTCCGAAGAATTTGATATCTTGTTAAGCGGAAAAAATGCTTCCATCAGGGTCAGCCATAACCTGACTGAACGCCAGATTGGAATCATCCTAGCCGGAGGCTTGCTGAACTATACCAAAGAAGCCGGCAAATAAGTTTTTTTATCTAAGAAAAACTATCCTGCTTGTGGAGCTCTGAATCCTAGCATGGCCAAAAGATGCTGCTCAGGAAGAGAAAGCAGGGAGAAAATTAGCCATGACACTGTAAAGTGATCTTATTGCATGCGATAGAAAGCCCGAAGGCCAAGGAATCATAACTCCTTGAACTTCGGGTTTTTATCTGGATCCAATACTCTTCTTGATACGCTTCTTGTTTGAATACTAATCTTGTTCAAATAAAAGATATCATTCTAATAATAAAAAATGGGCATCTCGTCTTTTTCAGCTGATAGAAAAAGTCTGATCCTCTTCCTGCTTGTCCGGTTTTGGATCAAAAAGATCGCTGACGGCTTTCGCAAAGGTAAGATAAAGCTTTTTAAAATCATCATCCACCGGAGGATGCATAAAGCTTTGTACGAGATTACGGTAATACCATTCCTGCTTCTCCCTGCCCCGGTTAAACCGCGTCCAAAGCTTCTCTCCTTCTTTTTGATAGTCTTCCAGCATCGTCAGAACATTATGCAGCTTGTCGGCGCAGGCTACGGCCTTGATCACCGGTATCGCCGTTTTCAGGTATTCAATGGTATGTTCTTTGCGTTCTTCCCACGGTAGCGATTTGTCCGGCTCCGAACATCCTTCTACGATCAGGGCAACCTTGTTGCCAAATTTATTACGGAGATATTCCGAATTAATAATGGTATCCTCAACGGTATCATGCAGGATCCCAGCAACAACAATGTCTTCCGCACATCCTTCTTTCTGCAGGATCATTCCAACTGCATACGGGTGTGTAATATAGGGCGTATTGGTCCCTTTCCTGACCTGATTCTTATGGGCATTTGCTGCGATGTCTATTGCGGCGAATACTTTGTTCATTCTTCCTCCTAAAGGTTAACCCCAAAATAATCAACTATCAATTTAACGCTTTTTCGAAATCCTGTCCAGTCAAGAATGTAGGATTTCCTGTTTTTTAACCATTATCCCAACAACGATTAGACAACTACTCGAATACATCACGGGCCAGTATATCAATTTCCGCTTTCAGTCTGGCTGTTTGATTCTCATCAAGCTGCCATTTACCATCATTAAATACGACGACATCGCCTTCCTTAATCCCCGCAGGAAGATCAGTGAAGTTAATATTCTTTCTGTTGTTGCCATCAAACTCCACCACGGCGACGCTGCCTTCGAAACGATCAATAACACCCTTCATTTTGATACCACCTTTTTGAGGTAATCATGCCTATTGGTCCCATTATTTTGATGCAATCTCCAGCGTATGAAATGTCACTTCTGATCCATCGGATACCGCAACAATCGTCCCATCCAGATCCGTCCTGAATACCTTGACTCCCCTATTCTTTAGCTTATCCAGTGTATCCTGTGCAGGATGATCATAATCATTTTCTTTCCCGACGCAAATCATTGCATATTCAGGGTCTACCAGATCCAGAAAGGACTCGGATGTTGCGTCGCTGCTGCCATGATGACCAACTTTTAGGACCGTCGACCTCAGAGCATACGTGCTCACATTCCGCAGCATTTCCGACTCTGACACTTCTCCGGTATCACCGGTAAATAAAAAAGAAGTGCTGCCGAATGCTATCCTAATCACAGCACTGTAATTGTTCAGATTCTCATAATCTGAACCGTTCGGAGCGAGTACAACGGCAGTCACACCGTCCCCTAAGTCCAGCTTAACACCTGTTTTCGCCGATGTTATTTTGAGGCCTTTATTTTTCACCGCGCTAAGTACATCCTTGAACGTTTCAGTCGTATGTGTTTTGCCCGGCATGATGACTTGCCCGATTTTAAAGGTATCGATTACGGCATCAAGACCCCCGATATGGTCCTCATGAGGATGAGTGCCAACGACAATATCCAGTCTACTTATTTTTTGTTTTTCTATGTACGAGGTAACCGCTTCTGCATCTTCATTATTCCCTGCATCGATCAGCATGGTTTTCCCCGAAGGGGCTTTGATTAGAATGCAATCCGCCTGCCCGACATCAATGAAATGGACTTGAAGGATGCCTGAGACTGAAGCAATATCCGCATCTGAGCCGGTATTGGAGGAATTCGGATTTGACGACAGCGTACCTTTTTGATCTTCGACCACAGTCGCTGTCTGCTGCGACTGATCCAAAAAAGTTACTGAGCTGCCGTTCAGTGAGCTGTAACCAAGTAAAACTAGTACGATTAGGCAAAGAATCGTTAGAAGTAATCTTTTTTGCTTTTTCATTGAGCTCCCTTTTCACCTTTTGGCCTTACCCTTATGGCAATTAGGCTCTTTACATCATCAAGGACTGACCTGTCATCTACTTTGATCATTAACCAACGTCCGCCACAGGAAAAAGCTGTTTTGAGATACAGGCCTTGCACGAATGGCGTAAATGTACCCAACGCCATCTCTGTCTCTTCTTCCTCTTTGTTTCCTACCACGACTAGCGCAATAAAATACCCCTCCATCGGATAAAGCGTACATAATGATTTACTTCCCTTTTGATATTTAACATTCCAGCCTGGCTGGCCGGAACATTTGCTATAAGTTGTTTTGGGCTTCACCTGGTAGGCTCTTTCAATATAGGAAAGCAGCTCCGACCAAAGCGGTTCACCTTTACCAATAAATTGCTTAATGTCTTCAAAAGATGGTTCGTGATTTACATTAAACTGATCACACCACTGCATTGGCAGTCCCTCCTGTGACTCTAACAGAAATCAGATATGGACAAATTTTCCTTCTTGCTGTTGCGTCTACCTCAATAAGATTTCCTTGATCTGCCTTCCATAACTTCGTGTATTGTCCGAAGTGCAACTTCTATGATTTGTCTCGTGGAATACAGCTATATTTTAACATATCTTACAAAAAAGAGGTAAGATAATTAGGAAAATCATAGGATGAGGTTGTTATCCGCTGTCTTCTTATGCTATTATAATTTAATAATATTAATTCAGAAGCGCAGAAAGGAGTTTTCGAGAATGTTGTCCGAAGATGATCGGCGCCTCCTTCATATCCTGTCCCAGGACTGCCGTCTGACTGTGGAAGATTTAGCAATTCAGACCGGCCTGACAGCGGATTATATTAAAAAGAAAATTAAACAGTGGGAAGATGATAAGGTCATCGCCAAATACGGTATCCTTATCAATTACGACCAACTGGAAGAAGACAGGGTTACTGCATTAATTGATGTCAAAGTCCTGCCCCAGCGCGGCAATGGCTACGATAAAATTGCCCAGCGGTTCCAAAAGTTCAGTGAGATTAAATCCGTTTATCTGATGTCTGGGGATTTTGACCTTTGCATCATTATCGAGGGCCGTAACATGCATGAAATCGCCCAGTTTGTTTCCGATAAATTGTCTCCCCTGGATGTAATCCAGTCAACTTCAACCCGCTTCATTCTGCGCAGGTATAAGCAGGATGGCATAGAATTTCACGGAGAGGAAGAGAGACCGCAGCGTCTCATGATAACGCCATGAAGCAATACTTATCACCACTGGCTTTAAATCTGAAGCCATCAGGAATACGAAAGTTTTTTGACCTGGCCGCTACCGTGGACGGTGTAATCTCCCTCGGCGTCGGTGAACCGGACTTTGCAACTCCCTGGGTCATGACGGAAGCTGCTATTTTTTCCCTGGAGCAAGGCCAGACCATGTATACCAGCAACGCAGGTCTGATCGAACTTCGCAGGGAATTATCCAAATATATGGCTAAACACCAAGGCTTAGACTATAATCCCGACGAGGAAATCCTGATCACCGTCGGCGCCAGCGAAGCGATCGATCTGGCGATGCGCGCGCTGATAGTGCCGGGTGACGGCGTGCTGATCCCTGATCCCTCTTTTGTGGCCTATGCTGCCTGTGCGGAAATCTCCGGCGCAGAGGTTCATTATGTTAAAACAAGTGCAGAACACGATTTCCGCCTGCAGGTCGAAGACCTTCAGATGGCTTATACGCCAAACTGCAAGATTTTGGTTCTGTCTTATCCAAATAACCCTACCGGCGCAGTCATGACCAGAGAGGATTTGCTGCCGATTGCCCGGTTTGCATCCGAAAACGATCTCATCGTCATTTCCGACGAAATTTATTCAGATCTAAACTACGGTGGAGAGCATACGCCGTTTGCATCGTTGCCTTATATGTGGAACCGCACGCTTCATGTCAGCGGCTTCTCCAAGGCTTATGCGATGACTGGCTGGCGGATCGGCTACGTAGCCGGGCACCCTGACCTGATTCAGGCTATGCTGAAAATCCATCAGTATACTATCATGTGCGCCCCGATCATGGCGCAGGTCGCCGCACTGGAAGGGCTGAAATCCGGAGAAACGGCCAAACAGGAGATGGTGATGGAATATGACCGCCGCCGCCGGATTATGGTCCACGGCTTAAGGGAAATGGGGCTGACCTGCTTTGAACCATTGGGGGCTTTCTATGTCTTCCCCGACATCACGGCTACCGGACTGAATTCTGAAGAGTTTGCCGAACAACTGCTGAAGGAAGAGAAAGTCGCCGTCGTTCCGGGTACAGCTTTTGGTCCGGCCGGCGAAGGACATGTCCGCTGTTCCTACGCCTACTCAACGCAGCAGCTGCAGGAAGCATTGACCAGAATGGCCCGGTTTGTTAAGAAAAGAATAAGCTGAACCAGAGTGATGTTGCCTATTTGATTCGCTGATCGTAGAGACCTTACACGTGTAAGGTCTCTTTCCACTTGTAAATTATTTGATAGTGAAAATTCCCGACCTAAAGAATAACCGTTCTTAATCTGCGACAAAAGATAAGATTAATACCAATAACTGCGATTCCATAATCTTCCAAGCGCAAGGCCTGTAAAAAACGGAAAGAAAAACATTTTTATATCTCCTCCTTGCCTGATATTTCCAGCATATTATATGCGTTCTTAAGACAGTCCGTTAAAAAAGACGCATGGCTTTGGCTATCATTTTCCCGCTGCCGGGCGTGTTCGGGACTTTCACCCGTTAGACTTCGCCCATGCCGGGCGCATAGCAAAAAGATGCTGCAAGTCATGCGCAGCATCTTTTTTGTTATTATATGGTTTATTTTGGAAATATATGTTATAATTGCTCTGCAACAGATGGCGTGCAGGGCGGTCGGCATTCCCTCCGGAAAGGAGGTGATGCCATGGAAGTATATCAAACACTAGCACTGATGATATCCTTTGGAACATTGGTGGTTTTAATACTTTTGTTCAATAAACGGAAATAGACCGCCCACTCACATGGAAAACGGTCTATCCGTGTCCATTAGCCGACCGCCCTTAAAGCGGCTGTTGCGGGGAGTCATGTAGCTGCATGATTCCTCTTTGCTTATATTATATACCATATTTAAGTTAAAATACATAGTTATATGTAAAATTTTGTTAACACCTTTTTCTTTAGCGGAGCATCTGCTGTTTTTTGTCACGATTGTCAGGCTTATCCCATATGATGCCAATAAAGTACAGGAAAGAGCGGTATAGAAATGAGTTATTTTCCCAAGACATGAACGTCAGTTCAAATTCGCAACCGGTTGCGAATTTGAACTACACCCAGGCCCTCGTTCTTCTTGGGCTCCCGGGAGGAAAAACAACCACCCCTAAAGGAGTATTATTTCCCTGCAAAAAGAAACCTTACACGTGTAAGGTTTCTTAGACTCCGGGAATTATCTCATACCGAAGAATCACAGCGGAAGGCTTGACGGCGCCCTTACTTCGTCTTTCTGAAATAAGCATATGTCATCGGCTCACCGCTGCCACGGACTTCGGCTGCTGTGACTCTGCCCAAAAACAAGGTATGCGTGCCGGTATCCATCGAATTCGCGACTTCTGCCTCCATGGTGGTCAGTACTTCATCAAGCAGCAAAATGCCGGACGATCCGCGGTGCGCTTTGATTCCTTCAAATTTATTGGCATCCCTGCCGGATCTGTAGCCAAATCTTCTGACGAGGTCATGTCCATCCTGATCCAGAACGGATACGCCGAATTTGCCGCTTTGCATGATCAGTTCATGCGTGTAGTTTTTCTTATTAATACCAATCGCAATCTGCACGGGATCGGAAGTAATCTGGAAACAGGTATTGGCTGCCTGCCCGTTGTCTTTACCGTTAGTGACCGCCGTAATAATAAACAAACCGTAGGAAATGGACTGCACCGCTTTAACAATCTTCTCCTCGGGGCTTAATCCGGTCTGAGCAGGACTCGTCAGGGCAGCTTCGGCATTCTTGACGGAATCGTTCTTGTTGTTTTCGTTCTGCTTCGTTTCCTCCTCCACCCTGACAAAGTTGCTGGAATCAACACCGCAAACCGGACAGGTTTCCGGAGGCTGATCTCCTTCATGTATGTAGCCACAAACAACACAGCGCCATTTCATATCTCCACACTCCCTTTTATAACAATAATTTATTTATAATCATTGTAACTTACTTTTACAGATTTTTAAACTCCCAATATACTTTTTTTAGAAAGGTATGATTTAATTCCGGTTTCATCTCTTCCATGGCTTTTTTGCGGACAAGATCCTTAAAGGTTCCGAGGCTCGAACCGCTTAATCCCTGCTGCATCGCATACTGCCGGAATAGTTTCCAGTCAAGCTGCATCAGGTTTTCTTTCTGCCACAAAGCTACCGCGATCAGTTCGGCAAAAATTCTTTCAAAAATACTGTTCTGAGTAGTGGTATGAAGTTTTCCGGCCTGATAATCTGCTTTCCATATAATCAAGAAATCATGGATGTTCTTTAATTCAAAGTTTCTGCCGTCCCAGCAGACTTTCCAAACGAGCTCCGCCGCTCTGTTCTTGAAAGACCGCTTGGCAAATTCCCCTCTGAACTCCGGCATGAATACGAGTGTTGCCTGCATATGGTTCTCAACAAGTTTAATAAGGTTTTGTTCCTGTTTTTTGGCGATCCCGTCAAAAAACATCGAAAACGTATAGCGTTTGAGGACATCGGCCAGAAGCCTGGCGCTTGCCGCTTCATGCATCAGGAAATGTCGTTTGCCGTTTTCGACGTAGATAAGACCAAAATTGGTCGGTTCACCGTCTATGGCCTTTTTAAACTGCACAATTTCCGGGTATTGGTCCAGTCTTGCCCCAAGGATCCGAATCTTTTTTCCAATGAAAGACTTCAGCTTATATTCCAGTTCCCGGGGTCCTCTTGTCCCGACGATTTTAAATCCCTCAAGCGAGTAGTTCTGGTCGGCAAACTTTAGTGTCCCGGATACATGGCATTCCCGGCTAGCTACTTCCCACTTGCCGGAATCATGAAATAGGCCTGCCAGACGCAGATATAGATCTTCAGGGGTATTCCGAAATACGGCCATGGTATGTTCCCAGACATCCAGGGAATGGTACTGATTCTGTTCAAGACCTTTCAGCCTGGCCAACTCAGGTAAGTACATATCCCAGTAACCGATTCTGTCCAACATCCGCACAGCCTTTTCAGCCTCAGCCAAAACAAGAATCCCGGCAAGTTCCGCCGTAATTCTTTCCCGGGATGTGCTGCTCAAAAAAGAAAGATGGTCCGTTGCCTGCTCCCAGGTATCGGGATCGATTTCCAACGAGAACTTCACCGCGAATTTAACCATCCTTAAAATACGGACAGGATCTTCCCGGAACCGTTCATCAGGCTTACCGCAGGCTTTAAGAATTTTGGCTTCCAGATCCTTTCTGCCTTCCATCGGGTCATAAAATTCCCCCGACACCGGATCCTGATAAATCGCATTAATGGTGAAGTCCCGGCGCTGGGCATCTTTCTCTAGTTCTTCGGCCTGCACCACATCCACTTTGGAACCTTCCGTAAAAATGCTGGCTGTCGAGAAATGCCTGCCAATGATCCGAACGGAGAAGCCTTGCTCACGGAGGATATCTTGGACCTCTTCAGGGCTCAGCCCGCACACCAAATCCATGTCCGGAGACTCCAGTCCCAGGACCTGGTTACGTACCGCTCCTCCTACGATCCAGATGCGGGTATGGCGGGACAATTGTTCGATAACACTTTTCTGGAAGTCATTCATAGGACTCCTCCGGATCTCTTTTTATGCCTGTTTCTCACGTTTCAATATTCTGAGTTCCTACTTAGTTGAGCGTTCTATATTCAAGTACGTGTTTCTTAATACCCTGTCCTATCGTCTATAATATTGATCATTTGACCCGGGTCAGGATATTTAGCCAGATTTGTCTGGAACACTTCCCACATGCGTTCAGAGGTTTGAACCGTCCTGCCGCCGATATGCGGCGTAAGGAAGACATTATTCAGTTCCCAGAACGGGCTATCTTCCGGCAGCGGCTCTTTCCTGAATACATCAAGCGCCGCCGCAGCTATCTTCTTACTTTTAAGTGCTTCGATCAGGGCATCCTCGTCAACGACTTGTCCTCTGGCCACATTGACAAATAGTGCTCCGTCCTTCATCTGATGGATAAAGTCTGTATTAACAAAATCTTTCGTTTCCGATGTCAGCGGCAGGACGATTACAACTACATCACTGACCGATAGAATCCCGGGCATTTCCTCCGGGGTCACAATCTTCGCGAAAGCCTGATCCTGACTGCCATGAAGTGACACGCCATATACCGTCATCCCAAAAGCCCCGCACCGCTTGGCAATCTCTTTGCCAATGGTGCCTGCCCCAACGATGCAGACCGATTTGCCGTACATTTCGGAAATCTTCGGTTTTGCGCTGAATATCTTCTGTTCCTGCTGTGACACAAATGTATTGCCCTGTCTTAAGAGCATCAGGATACTCCAGATGACGTGCTCGGCCATCTGGATCTTATGGGCGCCTTTGACATTCGTCAGCACGACGCCTCTCGAAACAAGCCGGTCCAGAGGCAGCATATCGACCCCTGCGCTTAAGGTTTGAATCCATTTGAGATTCGGATACATATCAATTGTATCCTTTTTAATATCCCAGCCATACGTAAGCAGTACATCCGCTTCCTGATCTGCCTCCGTAAAGTCTCTCACCTGAACGATTCGGGTACTCGGTCGTATTGCCAGCAGCTTTTCCAGGAGATCATCCGGTATTTTTATACTGCTCAGGATCTTCATTGTATTTCGCTCCTCTTGCTTGACAACTATAATCATTTGGGTCTGGTCTGCGCGCCACATTCCGCTCTCGGCAGATAGCGCCCTCTATGGCGAGTCGCTCTTTGCCATCCATGGCATCGCGACATTAGGCCATCCGTGGCCGTCTAACAGCCGCGCTTCGTATCCATGCTCCGCTTGACCGTCGGAACTTGTGCCACCCAGACCTAATATGGGGTAATCAGGATTGTATGAAATTATTTGAGTAAAGAATTTAAGAATGTTGTACTAGGTACGTTATCTGAGGTTTTCAGGATTCAGGACCTGCAGCCCCGGCGGCATAAACCTGCCATCTTTCCTGATCAGTTCCCCGTCAAAATAGACCTCTCCGCCGCCGTATTCCGGTCTCTGGATGCATACCAGATCCCAATGGACTGCGGACTGGTTGCCATTGTCGCATTCGTCATAGGCCGAACCTGGTGTGAAATGAAAACTTCCGTCGATCTTCTCATCAAACAATGTATCTTTCATCGGCTTCTGAATGTACGGGTTAAAGCCGAACGAAAACTCACCGATATACCTCGCGCCTTCATCGGTATCGAGAATTTTATTAATTCTTTCGGTATCGTTGGCTGAAGCCTTGATAATTTTGCCGTCTTTGAATTCCAGTACGATTGATTCATACGTAAATCCCTGATAAACAGCCGGGGTGTTATAGGCGATGATACCGTTGACCGAATCTCTGACCGGCGCTGTGAAGAGCTCGCCGTCAGGGATATTCATCTTGCCGTCGCACTTAATCGCTGGCAGCCCCTTGATGGAAAACGAAAGATCCGTTCCGGGCCCTGTGATCCTTACCATGTTGGTCTTTTCCATCCGTTCTTTCAGCGGATCCATCGCTCTGGACATTTTGGAATAATCCAGATTGCAGACTTTAAAGTAAAAATCTTCAAAAGCTTCCGTACTCATCTCAGCAAGCTGCGCCATCGACGGATTCGGATAGCGGAGCACACACCAGCGGGTATGCTTGACTCTTTGCTCGGAATGGAGCGGTTTCGAGTAATGGCTCATGTAGATTTGCATTTTATCTGCAGGGACATCGGCCAGCTCGTTAATATTTTCTCCGGAGCGTATTCCGATATAAGCCTGCATGTCCTTCATTCTGGCGACTTCCCACTTTGCCTGGCTTTGAGCCTGATTGACTGAAAGTCCTTTCAATATTTCACGCTGCAGAGTATGATGAGTAATATTAAGAAAAGGCTGCGCGCCAGCTTCATAAGCCTCTCTGACCAGCGCCCGGGCTAAAGGAACTTCCAGCCCCGACAGCTCAATCAGGATACGTTCGCCTTCCTTTAACTCAACGGAATAATGGATTAAATTTTGGGCCAATACGTCTATTCTCTGATCATTCATGCTGTAGTTAACCTCTTTTCTGCTTGTTCGTTTTGCCCTTGGGGATAATTCTCGGGAATCCTGCTTGATTTATCAAGCTGATCTATATTGGTTAATTTTAACTGTCATTATTATAATATATTTTTTATTTCTTTACGCAACATCTTGCTAAATTATTCTATTAAATCATAATATATGTCTATCAGATGATGCTTATTCTATTAGGAGAAGAACATGAATGCAAATAAATTATTCACATACACTTTAACGCCCGAAGATGACGGCAGAAAATACCAGGACATACTTCTAAGGCGCTTCCATTTTTCCCGCAAGGTGCTGCAAAAGCTGAAAGTCGGTGAAAATGTCTGGATTGACGGCAAATTCACCTACCTGACTGCCCGCGGCAAAACCGGACAGACCCTTGTCGTGAATATCCTGGAAGAAGAGCCGGCAACGGTCTCCGGAGAAACGCTGCCTATTGAGATTCTCTTTGAAGATGAAATTTTCCTCGCGGTCAACAAGCCGCCCGGCCAGGTCATCCACCCCAACTCGAAGTATCAGACCGGAACGCTCGCGAACACGGTGGTCGGCTACTGGGAAAGCAAAGGTGAAGCCAGGCCATTCCGGCCAGTCTCGCGGATCGACCGCAATACGTCCGGCGTTGTGCTGATCGCCAAATCCCGCTATGCCCACCAGCAGTTGGCCGCCCTTTCTATCAGAAACAAAGTTGAAAAGAAATATCTCGGTATTGTGGAAGGGAATTTTCCTCTGGAACAGGGCGAATGGCCCCTCCCTATCCGGATTAAACCGGGCAGTAAGATTGTGCGGGAAGTTCATCGGGACGGACAGTCGGCGCTGACGCTGTTTCGAACGCTGCAGCATTACCCGGACTATACGCTGATGGAATTCACCCTGGTCACCGGTCGGACGCACCAGATCAGAGTGCACGCCCAGGCCGCCGGTCATCCCCTTTTAGGAGATGATTTGTATGGCGGCAGTATGAAATATATGCAAAGGCAAGCCCTGCACTGTTATAGCTATGGTTTCATGCATCCCTTAACTATGCAGCCTCTTCAAATCCAGGCTCCGGTACCAGAGGATATCGCCCTGCTTATACAAAGCAAAAAATAATACCGCTCCTTGCCATCTGGCAGCGCGGTATTTGTTTCTGCGTTCAAAAAACAAAAAACAGCTAAATCTGGTGATTTATCTCATACTCATTTTC
This sequence comes from Dehalobacter sp., assembly GCA_023667845.1. NCBI lineage: Bacteria > Bacillati > Bacillota > Clostridia > Eubacteriales > Desulfitobacteriaceae > Dehalobacter > Dehalobacter sp. Next base: position 15,805 of record JAMPIU010000137.1, read on the forward strand.
AGGATTTTTTTGTGTGATTTCTGACTTCCGCTGTAACGTCTGAAGTATGTCTTCCTGTTTTTTCTCAATTATATCTAAACGTTTCAGTACTTCCTCAATCAGGATCTCCGATTTTAGGTTAACCTCATAATCATGCTCTGCTCTTAGTCGATCCCTGTTCTCCTGCCTGTTTTGACTCATCATAATAACCGGCGCTTGCATCGCAGCGATACAGGATAGCAGAAGATTTAACAGAATAAAAGGGTACTGGTCAAATGCATGGCCGAATAGAAGTACGGAATTGACCACGATCCAGGATAAAAGGACGGAAATGAAGATGATGATAAAGGTCCAGCTGCCTGCGAAGTCTGCAAGCTTATCCGCCAGCCTTTCACCAAAAGAAAGACCTTCCTCATGCGCTTCAAAGATATTTTTTGAATGACGGGCTTCGGCAAGTTCCTCAATGGTTTTATTTTCAATGTTTTTCACGAATTCACCCTCTTCAAATGAACTGAAAAGCTCTTTTCCTATGATAATCTATTTCTAAAACCAAAACAAGTTTTTATGGTATAAGCCATTGCTAAAATTCACATTCAAATTATAATGATAATATTAAGCAAGAAAGGAACTGGATACCATGAATGCAGATGAAATCAAGCAAGGATTACGCCAATACGGCTACATAGCCGATGACAGTACCCCCATGGTCCTGCAATATTCCTTGCTGCTGAATAAACCCCTGTTAATTGAAGGTCCGGCCGGAGCCGGAAAAACTGAACTTGCCAAGGCCTGGAGCCAATACCTCAATAGAGAATTGATCCGCCTTCAGTGCTATGAAGGCATCGACGAAGGCAAAGCTCTTTATGAATGGGACTACCAGAAACAGCTGCTCTATATTCAGACGAAAGGACCGGGAACCAAAGAGTGGTCTGATACGAGTGAGAATATTTATACAAATGAATTTTTGCTGAAAAGGCCTTTGTTGAAGGCCATAACAGGCGAAACCCCTTCCGTTTTGTTGATCGATGAAATCGATAAAAGCGACGAGGAATTTGAAAGCTTTCTGCTGGAGATCCTCTCGGACTGGCAGGTTTCCATACCTGAGATTGGGACAATCCCTGCCGTAAGCATACCTTCCGTCCTATTGACCAGCAACAGCACGCGAAACTTAAGCCAGGCGCTAAGAAGAAGATGTCTGTACCTTCATCTTGATTACCCGAACGAGCAGAGAGAACTTGAGATTCTTCAGATCCACTTCCCGAATCTAAAGGAGAGTCTTGGCAAACAGGCGGTTACTTTGATCCGCAAATTGCGGCTCGAAAAGCTCAAAAAACACCCCAGCATCAGCGAAGTGATCGATTGGGTCAACATCCTGGAACAGCTGCAGGTCGAAGAACTAACGGCGGAGGTCGCTTCCAGCGCGCTGAACATCCTTTTCAAATACCAGGATGACTGCCAGCATGTCCTGGAAAAAGTGAACCAAAAGGATTGGTTTGATGGAATACTTCATTCTTAAAATAGCCAGACTGCTCAGAGAGTCCGGCATTAACGTAAATTCGCGCGAAACATCTGACTGCATCCGGCTACTGAAAATGCTCGATATTGATAAAATGGATAAATATACTTTTTATCACCTCATTAATACGACGCTGATCAAATCTCCTTGGGGCCCTGATTATGCTTTATGGCTGATCGAGCTATATTTTGGCCCGGACTTCGAAATGTCGTCGGACCATCTGGGCATTCTGGAAAGACGAGGCCGGTTTTCCCCGGAAGATGGTCAGGGCGGCAGCGCGGGAAAAACTGTCCCGATCGAAATGTTAATTGGAGCAGTTTTGAACAATGAGATTGACCTAATTTATGTAGTACTTCAGGGTCTGCATTTGCATCTTGACATAAATCTTGAAGACCGCGAAAAAGGCCTGGCTGCTTTCCGGACCCAGAGCGGTTGGGATGAAGCAGCCAACCATATTGAAAAGGCTTACCAACAGGATGAACTATCTGAAGCGGAATACCAGGCGGCACGGGCAGCCCTTGAAGAATGGAACCATTTACTCAAAGATGAAATTGAACGCCAGCTGGCTAGAAATATGAGTTCGGAACATTTGATCCAGGAAATGAAAAAACGAAATCCACGAACGGTTTCGTTTCTGGACTGCGACGACGCGCAGATCACTCAAATGTCGCAGGAAATTCAGAAGATAGGCCGAAAACTGGCCGTCCGCAAAGGGAGGCGCCGCAAAGTAGGTCCAAGCGGCACTATCAATCTGAACCGAAGCATCAAACATTCCCTGAAAACCTGCGGAATCCCGCTGAACCTGATAAAAATGCAGCGAAAACAATCGAAGCCCGACCTCTGGCTGCTCTGTGACATGTCCAATTCCGTTAGCAAATTTATTTACTTCATGCTGATGTTTGTCTTTGCGACCCAACAACGCTATGCCAACGTCCGCTCGTTTCTGTTCGTCGATCAGCTCGTGGAAGCGACAGATTATTTCCAGGAGCAGGACTGGACAGGCTCACTCAGCAATCTACGCAAGGTTAGCGGCTATAACCGCACAGGCTATTCCCATTATGGTAATGTGCTGCTGCAGTTTTTCGACCTCTATCTGCCTTTCCTGCCGAAGAAAACCACGGTACTGATTTTAGGGGACGGCAAAAATAACCGGAACAGACTGGACGGCAGTGAAGTCCTGGCCCAGATCAAAGAAAAAGCAGCAGCCTTGTACTGGCTGAACCCCCTAAGCAAGGACCAGTGGGACAAGGGCGACTGTCTGATGACGAAATACCAGGAGTATTGTACAGGGGCTTTTTCGGTATCTAACATCAAAGAACTGGAACAATTTCTGAACTCGCTTTAGGTTAAGACAACCGCGAAATGAAAGGGACGAATCTTTATCCCCATTATTTAATTGAGGGAATAAAAAATTCGTCCCTTTCATCAGCTTATCCTCTCGCTATACCGCAAAGTCCACATGCTGGACCGTCCCGGCTTCTCCGTTCTCTTTCAGGAATATGCCGGTTTCCTTGATCTGAGCGTCTAAATGATTATCCGTATCTTTCAGTGAAAATAGCGAATCGACATTGCCTAAATAGATTGCGCCTATTCCAACCTGACTTAAGGCTAGTAGCTGGTCGTTGCCGGCGGCATCCTTAATCCAAAGGCTAAGTTCTTTGTAGATGGAATCGGTTTCATCGATCCAGCCGTTTTGATCGTTATCATATTCGGCTAATTCCTTAAAACCGTCTCCGCTTGTCGGCCCGAAGAGCTCGCTGCCGTCATTGATGACTCCGTCGTTGTTCTCATCCAA
>JAMPIU010000138.1 GCA_023667845.1 Dehalobacter sp.
AATCCGTAAGGGTAAAGGCGTTGGCCGTCAGAGTCTGTGCCACACCTTCCGTAAAGGTCTGATCGCTCATGCTGCCACTACCGCCGTTGGCATCGAAGGTGACCGTGTAACTCGCCGGCCCCGTCGCGTTCCAGACAGCGTACAGCGTCGTATCTGCACTGATTGTAACACTTTGCCCTTCGCTATAGACGACGCTGCCGGTGGGTGAGGTCGCCCATCCGTCAAAGCTGTAATCCATAAGGGTAAAGGCGTTGGCCGTCAGAGTCTGTGCCACACCTTCCGTAAAGGTCTGATCGCTCATGCTGCCACTACCGCCGTTGGCATCGAAGGTGACCGTGTAACTCGCCGGGGCGGTTGATTCAAACACCGCTTTCAGTACCAGATGGCTCGGCGGCATCATGAACTGATACCAGTTATCACTTGCTTTTGTAATATTGGAGATATCAAAGGTTCCTGATAACAGTTCCCACTCCTTAAACACATAGTCGGTGTCCGGTGTGGTCCATAAATTCACTAATGCATTTGTAGCCGAAGTAAGTCCGCTGCCTCCGTCACAACCGACCGTACCCCCGGTACTGGACAGCAAATTAAGGGTATACACGCCGGGCGTGACATTTTCAAAAATTGCTTTAACTTCAACATTGCTGTCCGGCATAATAAAGGTTGTGGTCATCGCCGTGGTGCTTGCCAGCGTAACACCTCCCGATATTACCTGCCATTCCTTAAATATATAGCTCGGGGAATTGAAGGCCGATATAGTCACCGTCACACCCGCGTCGGCGGCGGCTGGCTCAGCGCTGCCGTTGCCATGGCCATCATCGGAAACCGAAATCGTATAATCGGGGATATCCTCAAAGATAGCTTTGACGGTAACAGCGCTGGCTGGCATCATGAAGGTATTATTAGGCAGAATGTTGATATCCCCACTGATTACCTGCCACTCTTTAAACTGGTAACCACTATCGGCGAGATAGCCCAGCTGAACGGTCTGGCCTGCCACAGCCGGATTGGGATTGGCGCCCGCCGTGCCGTTGGAGTCATTTTCTACAGTAATGGTATAGCTTGTTTTGCTTACGTTTACCATTGCAATATCGGAAGTAATTTGAGCGGATTTGATGCCGCTGAGGTCATTGTTAGTATTAGTTATCACAACAAAGTAATAGTTGGTGCCGAATTCTGAGGTGGAGGGAGAATAACTGGATTGAACCGATCCGGGGAGCTCCGTTGCTCCCGAGGTACTCGAAAAATTGTTGACATACCACTGATAACTGAGCTCCCCGCCGTCAAGGGATATTGAGGTGGCCGAAAGGGTTACCGGATCACCAACGGATACGTTTTGTTCCTGAGGCTGAGCTGTTATTTCCGGTTCTTGAGCGTTAATGAGCGGATGGATCGTCACCCGGGCGATATCGCTGGTCACGCTGGCGGTTTTGTCGCCGGAAACGGAGTTGTTAGTGTTGGTAACGATCACATAATAATAGCGCACCCCGAGATATGACGCGATCACACTGCTCTCTTCACCGACAAATACGCCGCCGCTGTATGAGTCGGCAGTATTTTCGTACCAGGCATAACTTAAGGTTCCGCCGTCAGAGAGGGGCTCCACGTTCACGCTCAGTATAACGGTCTCCTGGTTGACGGTTGTATCCGCCGGCTGCGCCGTGATCACCGGCGTTTCGGCGTCGGTGGTTTCATAAACCGTAACCGTAATAGGTGCACTGACAGTAACGGCGGTCTGTTCACCGCTGACGCCGGTATTGGTATTGGTGACCGTCACATAATAGTATTTCACACCTGCTGTATCTGTCGGCAGAACGTATGAAAAACCGGTCGCTCCAGATATGGGCGATCCACCGGTGTTCTGCTTTACGGAATTTTCATACCATTGGAATGAGAGAATACCCTCGTCCAGCACACTGGCCATAACGGTCAGCGAGGCGCCGTTGCCCACCGAGACAGCCAAAGCGGAAGAGAGGTCGGTAATCAGCGGTTTCTGGGCGTTATTGCCCCGCTGTCTGATTGTCAGTCCATAGTAATCCTGCCCGATGAAAGGGAAGTTGGCAGCCGTTTCATATACATTGCCGTAGGCAGGGCTGGCTACACCGTTAAACTGGTTGGTTCCACTGAGGTTCGGAGCATTGCCGTCGAAATAAATATTTGCCAGAGACGAGCAATCCCGGAAGGCGTCCGAGCGGATCTCTGCAAGGGAAGCGGGCAGGGTTATCTCCGTCAACACGGAGCAGTTATAGAAGGTCCGGTAGCGGATGGTCTCAACCTGGCTGCCTAGGGTGACGCTAGCAAGACTTGTGCAGTCTTGAAAAAGATAATCAGGCAGGGCTGTGATGGAATCCGGCAGGACGGCGCTGTTAAGTGTGCTGCAGCCATTAAAGGCGCCCCCTCCGATATTAATAACGCCCTGCGGCACGGTGACCGTGGTTAGACTGCCGCAGTAAGCGAAGGCATAGCCATCGATAACTAACAGGCTATGCGGCAGTTCGATCTGGGTGATGCCGGTGGCGTTAAAAGCATATGCACCGATGGATAAAATGGTATTTGGTAGATTGACGCTGGTTAAATCGCAGTTATACATTGCTTTATAAGCGATTCCCACAACGGTGTACGTAGTTCCGCCGTGGTTAACAGTCGATGGAATGGTGACCGTGCCGGTATAGTCGGGTGGAATCGCTGTTTCACCGGCGAGACCCTTGCCCACCTGCACGGTGCCGGTTGAGTTTACGGTGTCTTCCGTCAGCACCTTATAGGTAACCGTAACGCCTTCTGCCGTATCGGTGGTAAAAACATCACCTTCCGCCGCCATAGCGGTGATGCCGTCTAATGTTGTCAGGCCCCCGATAGCTATCAGAAAGGCTAGCAGCATGTGAAGCATCCTCTTATAAGTCAGTTTTCGCATGTTAATCCTCCTTTGATATCATCCAATTCTTTGGATATAATTTAAAAATTCTAGGAAAATGATATAAAATTATCATATTGGAAATCTTATACATTGCATAGCTCAAACGGGGTAGAAATAATACGGGCTTTCTATCCTTTTGGATGAATTTTATTAGTTTTTTTAACCCATTCTGACATTGTCGAAAGCGTTACTTTGTGTTAAGCTGATGATAGTAAACAACAGAAACGGTTTTGCTATGAGGAGTAAATCAGAATGCGTATTATTGTTGTAGAGGATCAAAACCTTGTGCTGGATTCCCTTGTTAATCTCATAAACGGCGAGCCAGATTTTGAGGTGGTAAAGGCACTAACGGACGCGGCTGATGTGGACGACGCCTGTGAGAAGTTGCGACCTGACGTAGTTCTGATGGACGTCTGTACGGAGAACGGCTCCAGCGGTCTTACAGCGGCGTCCCGTTTACATCGGGATTTCCCCGATATCAAGGTTATCATCATGACAGGGCTTCCTGACCTGTCATTTATTGACGAGGCTCGGGAGAGTGGCGTTTTCAGCTTTATATATAAGAACTTGAACGCTCGGGATTTGATTGCCGTACTGCATCAGTCCGAAAAGAATTACAGTACCTGGCCTACAAAGCCAAATATGCCTATCCTCGGCTATAATGAGCTGAACGAACGTGAACTGGAGATTTTGCGCTTTTACTGTCGCGGCATTACCAGACAGGATATCGCCAGACATTACGGACTTTCGGAGAATACGGTGAAGGGCTATGTCCGCTCCATCTTGTCCAAAACCGGCTATGACAGCATAGCGAAGTTGGCGATGTATGCTCTGTCCAACGGGTATATCGCGCCGCACAGCGATGGGACTCCTGGAGGGAAGGCGGCGGAGGTATGAAGCGGCTGACTATACTCTCTGCCGGTCTCTTTGTCCTGATGACTGCCTTTTTATTTCTCAGTCTGACAGGACTCCTGCCGATGACCTCGGCGCGTACGGTAGTGTTTTTAAACGATCAGGTGCCTGAGCAGTACAATCGCCTAATCATGCGAAATCAGGATGGTCTCACCGCTGAATATCATTTTAACAAAAACGTGACGCACTTGATAGATAATCGCATGGCCTATGTCCAGGCGGAGGACGCTCGGATTGTGCCTCGCCTGGAAGGGGGATTGCCGGGCCGTTTTTTCCCACAATACATATCGACGCTTGTCCTTGTGGTATCCGACAGCGCAGACGAGATTCGGTCTTTTGCCGATTTACGGGAAGCGTCCTGCCGTCTTTATATCACAAAAAATAACAGGAGCCGGATCCTGCCGGCCATGGCGCTGGCCCTGAGCGGTGGCGAGAATTTGAACGAAGCGGTCTCACTGCTTGCACAATTTCAAGTGGAAGGCCGGTTGATTATTGGAGAGACTTCCGGCGAATTTGAAAGCATGATGGACGGCAACACCGTAGCCCTGATACCCGACGACGAGGCGGCGCGGCTGATTTTATCGGGATTGCCGTTAAAGATGTGTGTTCCGTGTGACGGCACATACAGCTTTGTCGTAGGTCTTTTTACGCCGTCAGATCAGACCGTGGCAATCAACCTGGACGCCGACGAGCTGGTGAAAGCCGGACTACGTGCAATGGACGGCCGGTCGCTTCCGGGGCTGTATCCGGACGCAGCCGAATACACGTCGGCCGTTATGGCGTTGGAAGACGCCCATTACATGCACCTGGCACACGGTTCGGTGTCGGCTTTCCGTCGGGGCGTGATGGGAACGCACCTGTTCTCCACCGCCAACGGAAGCGAGCGGGTGACATTGAATATAGCACTGGCGATAATGATTGTTTTCTGGATCGTCAGTCTTTCCTGGCGCATTGTCGATCAGCCAACTCGAAGATTACTGCAGGTTCAAGCAGGCTTTCTATTACTATGGCTGTGGATTTTGATGCTCAAGCAGACGTCGGCTGTGGATACGACCCGATATCTGTGGTATCTATATTATCTGCCCCTGATCGGCAGCGCGACGGTCCTTTCTCTAGCTTCTCTAAACTTCAAAGACACTGTTCCGGAACGCAAGCAAAAAATCCGCCCGGCGATTCTTATACCGAGCGGTCTGCTTGTTCTGATGGTTGTAACTAACGATTTCCATCAATTCGCTTTTGGGTTTCCCGCGGGATTGTCGCAGTCTGAGCCTTATCTGCATCAGCCAGGCTTCTTCCTGGTCGTCGCTTGGATCGCCTTTCTGTCATTAGGCGGGCTTGTGAATCTTTACCGATGGGCCGGAAGCCGAAAAAATGTCCGCTTTATCATGCTGCTAAGTTTTTTTATCGGCATAGTTATCCTATATAACGCTCTTTATATCGTCGGTGTTCAGCCCATTCGTCAGACACAAATGGGCACAGTCCACATTGTTTCAATTCTGCTGCTTTGGGAGCTGACGCTGCGCGGGGGGCTGATCCCATACAACCAATATTACAGGCTTCTTTTTGATTTTAGCCGCCTTCCACTGTACCTTGTCCGGCGCGACGGAGACGTTTGCAGGCATTCTACCGGTACGGAACCTTTGCCTGCGGATGTCGCAGCGGGAATACCTGATGGAAAACGTCTGTTTTTTTCACCAGACGATCCGGGCGGAGCGCTGGGAGCCGATTACGAAGCGGCGGAAATATCAGGTGGCTTTGTGGTCTGGAAGAATGATCTTCGGGGCATCTGCCGTCTGAACGAAAACCTTCAAAGGATACAGCAGAGTCTTTTGAGTCAGACTGCCCTTCTTGAAAAGCAGGTGGAGCAAGAACAGGCGTTTCAAGCGCTTTCAGCCCGCAGAAGCCTGCTTGAGCAGTTGGACGAGTTGATACGCCCTCGCCTCGACGAGATCAAAACGCTGTCCGGCAGGCTATCGAAGTCTTTATCTAAAGCTCAATTTAAGACCATTTTGCGCGATATCATCGATAGGATCGGTTATTGCAAGCGGGCAGGGCTTCTGCATCTCAGCGCACTACCGGACGGGTCAGTGTCGGCGAGATTGCTGACGCTTCTGCTTAAGGAAATTTGCTCCGACTTTGATATGTGCGGTGTAGAGACGGCTCCATATGGGCATTTCACCGGAACGCTTCCTCTGCCGAATGCAATCCTGTGTCTTGATTTTTTGCGCGATTTATTTTTCGCTCTGCGCGATTGCGAATCCGGCAGCATATTTGTTCACGCCGACGCTCCGGACGAAAAGCTGACGATCAGTTTTCTATGTGATCTACCGCCCGAATTTATTGTAATCCTCGAAGCGTTTTCCGAAAGCAAGCGGCCGATGCTTTCCAAGAATGGCTTTAACCTTCACGTCATTCCGGAAGACCCCTCCCTGCGTTTGGTTCTGAGAAAGGAGGGGGAATTCGATGCTTGAGCTGGCCGGACTTAGTGGCCTCACGTTAAACCTTATGTTTACCCTCTTTTTTGCCGGGATGCTCATTCAGTGCCTGCTTGCATACTTTACGCTGATGGATACGCAACCGGATAAAAGTGCCATGGCTTTCGAAGTGTTACTCCTCTGCTTTCTGGCGTGGATCAGCTGGTTTATCGGGATTCTGAAGGACAATCTTTTTAACGGACTTATTCTTTTGCCTGGAGCCGACCTTCGCTGGGCTTTAATCCCTGCTGTTATTCTGGGTTTTTGGCTGACAGTCCGTACCCGTTGCCTGCGTTTCCCTTTGTCGGCACTTATGCTTCTGTTGCTGCTGCCTATATTTGACAAGATTTTAGGCGGCATATTCGGTCTGCGTTTAGCTGCATCCGGCGCGCCACTGATTCTGCTCAGCCTTATAGATCTGGCAAATCAGATTGCGGACTTCAGGAAAAACATTACCGGCCTGTCCGTCAAAGAAGCGCTCGACCAACTGCCGGACGGGATGTTGTTTACCGGGTCGAGGGGACAGCTTGTCTCTGTAAACCGACAGGCGCTGAAAATGATCGGCAGCCTTGGCCTTTCACCTTACGATCGTATCGATGTTCTTTGGGATAAGCTCGCGTGTCACTCGAACCGCGTAAAGGGAGATGACGGCCAGGACAGCCTTCTTATACGTCTTAAGGAAGGTATCTGCTTTTATCTTCTGAAATACCCGATTGAAATTAAACGCAGGCGTTTTACCCAGCTCTATCTGCGTGATGTAACAAAAGAATTTAGTGTCTCTCGGCAGATAGAGGACGAAAACCGGCGACTGGAGGAAAACGCGCTGGAGCTCAAACAGCTCTTGGAGCTTGCAGAGGAGAATGCCCGGAGGAAAGAAATCATGGATTCACGCGCTCGTCTGCATGACATTTTTAGTCAAAGGCTCTCTCTGACGCGTATATTACTCTCTAAACTGGATAAAACGCCCGTTGAGAAGCAACTTGAAGAGATCAAAGGACTCCTTGCGAGCGTCGGACAGGATTTGTTTTACGAGCAGGAGCTTACACCGAAGGTGCGGTTGGAGCAACTCGTTCGGATTTACCAAACCATAGGCATAAATATAGCCTTTGAGGGGCAGCTACCCGCGTCGTATAATATATCCGACGTGTTCGTGAAAATATTACGCGAGGCGTTTTCCAACGCCCTCAGGCACGCCGGAGCAGAGCATATCAATGTGCGTTTAGAAGAGAGCACAGAGGGTTACGACATGTCCGTCTCAAACGACGGCTATTGTCCCACCGAACTGCCGAGGGAAGGCAACGGTTTCCAGAGCATGCGCGCGCGGCTGGAGCATTATGGTGGCAAGCTGACCATTGAAACAGATAATGCATTTATGATCCGCGTTCGTATTGCAAAGTGTTAGTGATGTCCACACATTCGGATTCCCGGCTCGGATCTTTTCCCTGGGTTTTCAGCATTACAGTGCAACGTGCTTGTGCTGTGAAATGGGAGTTTGAATTTAACATAAAAGGCTAGCTAATGCTAATAATAAAGAATGATTTCAAAAACAATAGCTATCTTCACCGACTTGTGGTATGTGTGTTGGCGAAGGGAGTTGACACATATGAAAAAGCCTGAACTAATTTATAATTCAGACTGTCGGCAATAGCTGTAAGCAGCTATCCCCGTTCACTCTCCCAAAGCAAAGTTGCCATTAATATAAAATGTATGTATCTTGGCAATACTATAAAATATATTAAAATGGGATGCGTGATATTTCAGTTATATGACATCTTTCAAGCATGAAGAAAGCTGATATAAAATAAAGCACCCAAAGCCTTGAATCTTAATGCTTTGGGTGCTTTTACTACTTCAGCAAGCGCCTTTTGAACCATTTAGATATATAACAAAATCCTTTCGCAGCCAGCCCTTATAGTAGTCAATTTCAAAATAGTTTGCTACATCGGCAACTTCCCTTTCAACTGCGAAAATCCAACCGTCTTTTTCTACTGTTACTTCACCAGCCTGTGGCTCACCCTGAGCCAATCCAAAATATGGACCTGATCAGCCATAGCCTTGAACTTCTATTCTGTAATTTTTTGCGTCATTTCTGCGAAGCTCTGCTGCAGCTTTTTCTGTTATTTTTATATCCATAATAACACTCCTTCTTAGTAATACCTGTACCCCCTGTGGGTACAATTTAATTATATAGCATTATTATCAAAAAATCAAGTGAGAAATTACATACCGCAGCTTGTCACACTTTTGGTGCCCAAGCATTGGATATAAGTAGAAAGGAAGCGAAAAAATGCCCGCACAGGGGCATTTTCTTAACGCAAATTGCCCTCACGGGTTCGACTCCTTGTGATTTAAATAGCAAAAACTGTCTCACTATAAGACAGTCTATTTTAGAATTATGGTGCGCCTGGAGGGAGTCGAACCCCCGGCACACGGATTAGAAGTCCGTTGCTCTATCCAACTGAGCTACAGGCGCATGTATGGAGCGGGTGAAGGGAATCGGACCCTCGCGATCAGCTTGGAAGGCTGACGTTCTACCATTGAACTACACCCGCATATTAAATTTTTAGAAAATAAATGTATATATGGAGCAAATAATAAAGTGGAGCGGGTTACGAGATTCGGACTCGCGACTTTCACCTTGGCAAGGTGACACTCTACCACTGAGTTAAACCCGCATACTACATATACCATATATACTAAATAATAATGGTGCGGGAAAAGGGACTTGAACCCCCACGTCAATGACACTAGATCCTAAGTCTAGCGCGTCTGCCAATTCCGCCATTCCCGCATGTTTTTTGGTGACTCACCGGAGAATCGAACTCCGGACACCATGATTAAAAGTCATGTGCTCTACCAACTGAGCTAGTGAGTCGCAGTTTTTTGGCTGGGGTGGCTGGATTCGAACCAACGAGATGCCAGAGTCAAAGTCTGGTGCCTTACCGCTTGGCTACACCCCAAAGCATTTTTGGGGTGGGTAATCGGGGTCGAACCGACGGCCTCCAGAGCCACAATCTGGCGCTCTAACCAGCTGAGCTATACCCACCATATATGGTGCGCCTGGAGGGAGTCGAACCCCCGGCACACGGATTAGAAGTCCGTTGCTCTATCCAACTGAGCTACAGGCGCATGTATGGAGCGGGTGAAGGGAATCGGACCCTCGCGATCAGCTTGGAAGGCTGACGTTCTACCATTGAACTACACCCGCATAATTCCGGCGTACTGTATTATTGTCGCCGACAATTATAAATTATAACAAAGTTTATTATGCGTGTCAACTGGTTTAAGGCTATATTTGTTGCCTATATTTGCTATGTAAATCACTTAAGCTTTTTTAAAAACTCCTTTAATGCATTTGCTCTATGACTTATTTTGTTTTTCTCTGTTGAATTAAGCTCCGCCATAGTTTTACCATACTCATCAACTATGAAAAGCGGGTCATAGCCAAATCCATTTTCCCCTTTTTCTTTGTATCCGATTTTCCCATATACATAGCCTTCTGCTGTAATCTCTTTCCCATCAGGAAATACCGCTGCAATTGCGGAGCAGAATCTAGCACTCCTTTTTTCTTCAGGTATATCCTTCATGGCTTCTCTTAACTTTTGATTATTTTTTTTGTCCTTATCTATTCCTGTTTCTCCTGAATATCTGGCGGATTTTACTCCCGGCTGCCCCTCTAAAGCATCCACCAAAAGACCTGAATCATCAGCAATAGCAGCTTTACCTGTAAGTCGATATACCTCTCTTGCTTTTATTAGTGCATTGTCTATGAAGGTATTGCCATTTTCTTCAATTTCAATATCCAACCCGGCATCTGTCAAAGATTCAACCTCTATTCCTTTGTCCTTAAGTATCGTTCCAATTTCCTTTAGCTTATGACTATTATTTGTTGCTGCTATCATTTTCATTGTTCATACCTACCTTGCCGGCAATTTCACCAAGAGCTTGCTTTTGCGCTTCAATCAAATCTCTTATACCTTTTTCACCAAGTTCCATCATTTCCGAAAGCTGTGCTTTACTAAACGGACTTTCCTCTCCTGTACCCTGTATTTCAATAAATTCTCTCTTATCAGTCATTACCAGATTCATATCGACCTGACAGGTTGAATCCTCTGCATAATTCAAGTCTAGTATAGCTTCTCCGTCCTTTATACCAACGCTTACTGCCGCAATATATCCATTTAGCGGTATTGCTTTAAGCTTTTCCTGCAAAACAAGCCTGTTTAGTGCATCAACAAGAGCAACAAAAGCACCTGTAATTGATGCTGTCCTTGTGCCTCCGTCAGCCTGCATAACATCACAGTCAATATAAACCGTAATTTCACCTAGCTTTCCAAGGTCCACTATGGATCTCAGCGCTCTTCCTATAAGTCGCTGAATCTCCATGGTTCTACCATCTACTCTTCCTCTGACAGACTCTCTTGGTTTACGTACCTCCGTTGATCTGGGAAGCATACCATACTCACTAGTAATCCAACCCTTGCCGGTTCCTTTTACAAAAGGTGGCACCTTTTCATCAATAGAGGCAGTACAAATCACTTTGGTATCACCCATTTCAATTAATACAGAACCCTCTGCATGTTTTAAGTAATTTCTTGTTATTCTTACAGGCCTGATCTGATCCTTGCTTCTTCCGTCTATTCTCTTCATCCGTCTTCCTTCCCTTCAGAGTATTGTTTTACACTTAGAAATTCCCTTTTGCGGGTTCCTTTGCGGGAGCAACGGAATGGAGCAAAAGTTCATGGAATTTCTTAGTGGAAAACATTGCTTCATTAATTTAATTTACACTTAGAAATTATCTTTATTATTTATTATTCCGTAAGTGCAATAGATTTATTTTGCCCTATCTTACCAAAATATCCTAAAGTCATATAGCTTGTCAACTTTTTTAAGAAGACAAAGGGAGACAAAACGGAAACATCCCAATGTCTCTTTTGGTTCACTCGTAAAAGTTAACAAAAGCCGGCACGTTAAGATAATTATCAGCACCTATGCCATCGGCATTTTCGATGATTTTGCCATTTACAAATATCTTGACTTTCGCAACCTCTGGAAATTCCTTTAAAGTAAGTGTTACTGCCTTTATCATCGCATTTTCTGCTGCTTTGTCACCTTGTTTTGCCAATATTTGCTCAGAAAAATTTACATAAGCCAAGCTGTCATTTACCTGAACTCCCAGCAGCTGAGTTCCCTCTGGGAAAGGACAGTTCAAGCTACTGCCATCTGTAGGTCCCTCAAGTAGTGCACTAATAGCAGCTTCAGCCCTATTTTCAAATCCTGATACCAATTTTGTAACCGGAACAAAATATGAGTACTCTCCACTTCCTTTTTTATGATAGTATACCACAACCTTTGATAACTTTTCATCTGGGTTTTCAATAGCCTGTAAATTTATTTCAGTCCGCTTTAATACTGGCTCTACTTCTGTCCCCTTAGGCATTTCTTCTATTCTTTTGCCATCTACTCTTATTTCTACTGACTTAATATTTGGGAACTCTGTTAGTGTATATACTATTGCTTTGATTCCCAGCTCTTCAGCCTTATTACTGCTGAAGTTCAAAAATTCCTTTGAAAAGTCTATTATTGCCAAACCGTCATCCTTTATGACTGCTCCATTGATTTTGGTACCCATAGGTAATGTCGGTGTCAAGCCTGCTACATTAAGGTCCTGCGCTTTCTCAGGACTGTAAATAAGTGTTGATACTGCAGTTTTGGCTATACCAAGGTCTTCCTTTGGAATATATCTCATTACAGGTACAAGAAAGCTTTCATTGTCTTTGTAGTAAAGCACTGTCGCCCTGCTGTTCTCCGGCTGAGAGGTACTGACTTCACTCATACTCTGGGTTTCTTCCTGTACCTGCTCCTTATCGTCCTCTTCTATCGGCTCTTCTTTATTAAAGATATTCCATAAAGAAGTCAGCGGGTTACTGCAGGATGTAAGAATCAATGTACAACATATTAGTAGTGCCAAAAATAGTACAATCTTTCTGTTCATTTATTTCACCCCTTATTTTATTTATCAATATATTATATTAGCCTTATAAGGGGTATATTCGTGATTTAAACTACCGGAAATAAAAGAACCCTGAGCTTTATGAAAGCTTCAGGGCTCTTTTGATTTCAATCAATTGCCGGCTACGTTGTCCTTATTCGGATTTTGTTCCTCACTCATCAGACTGTACGGGTCTTTAGGTGTAGGTGCTGCATATATAGCATTAATATCTATATCAAGATTTACCTGTTCAATTTCATTGTAGTATCTCACTATAGAAGCTGCTAATGCCCTTGCTGCCATTTCCCTATACTCTTCCTTCTTAATCTCTGCAAGTTCTTCAGGATTTGTCATGAATCCTAGCTCCGCAAGTATCGCCGGCATCTTCGTCTTATTTAGGACATGAAGTCCCGGCCTCGGTGTAATTCCCCTGGATGGTCTCTTTAAAGCTGCAGTAAGCTCATTATGGAATATATTAGCCATTTTTTTATTATCAAAGGGATACTCTTCAGTAATCTCATTTGGATAATATAGTGTTTCTATACCCTTTGCAGTACTCGTAAAGGCATTAAAGTGTATACTCATGAAAAAGTCTACATAGCTGTTATTAGCCAATCCAGATCTGCTTGCAAGATCCACATATCTATCATCTTTTCTTGTCATTACGGTATTAAAGCCGATATTCTGCAATATCCTGTTCAGTCTTAGGGCAACATCCAGATTAAGCTCTTTTTCATAAGTCTTTTTGTCTATGGCTGTTGCTCCAGGGTCCTTGCCTCCATGTCCGGGATCAATAAGTACTGTAAGTTGATCAGTATTCTTCGCATTATATTTAAAGCTAAGACTTACAAGCTTTGTGATCGCTGGAGAAAGAAGCTGATATTCCACAGCCGGTTTCATTTTAAAGGCTGCCACCGTAAATATCTGATCACCGTACGTTTCTTTGGTAACTGTAACGCTCTCCATTATATTGTCATGTATGTCATAAACCTTCTGTTCTGTTTCAATATCCTTTGGTATCATTATTTTTAGTATTCTGTTAGCATTATCAATAATCGGCTGATATTCCACCTCTGTGCCTGCACTTAAATCAATAAAAGCTGAGTTGTAGTATTTCTTGTAATCAAAAAAGGAGAAAGGCTTGTCTGATATATATACCTTCGTCAGGCTTCCGCTATTCTTAACGTCATAATACATCCCCGGCTCCAAATCCAGTACTACTCGTGCAACTCCCACATCTACCTGTCCTGTCCTTATGGATTTCACATATGGTGTATTTGCCTCAACTGCTTGTCCCTTGTCACTTAATACTGATTTTCTAATATCCACTACCAGTCTGTCCGGATTATCCAGCCGGAATACATTGGTATCCATTTCCTGGCTTCCCCTTACCATAAGTACATCCTTATCGTCCTCTTTGGCAAAACTGACTGGAATAATTATATTGGCATATATCAAAGATATTGTCTTCTTGTCATTGGATTGTACTAATTTACATGTTGTCTGGTCCTCCAGGTCTATTACCACCCTTACTATATTAGGTGACTTACTGAATTGTGCTACTCTTACCCCAATTACGCCGCCTTTTCCTATCTCTTTGCTTTCAAATTCAGTATTCAAAGTGGAGTTTTCTATATCTACTACCATCCTATCCGGATTCAGCATTGTATAGCTTCTATACTTTATTGGGGTATCTGCCACTATGTTTAGCTGAGGAAAACCTCCACTATCATCATAAATTATGTCATCGATTTTTGCTGCCTTGTATTCTATGATTTCTTCAACAGGTTTACTTTCAGCAACTACAGGAGGCTTCTTTTTGTCAATACTTACAATGTTCTTTGCTTTATCATAATTAACGTCAATGTCAAAATTGTTCTGTATAAAACTTATAGGCACATATGCCCGTTCATTATGCATTATAGGTACTGGGCTTATCTTCACATTCTTACCATTAACTACACCGGTGCCATAGCCTATAGTCACCTTGGCCGAGCCGTTAGCCGATATCAAATCCATTGTCTCTACCTTCGCAGCCCAACTGACCTTATAGCCTAAAGCTTCTCCTACATGTCTTAACGGTATGTATACTATGTCATTTTTCACAAAAGGCAAGTCCACGGAGCTTGCTTTATTCCCCAGAACAAATACTCCTCCTGTAACTGCTACTTTCTTATTGATTGAGATAATATTGCTTGTCTTATCATATATAGTGGTGTTATTGAAATAATCCTGTACGAATGACAATGGAAAGTACGATCTGTTATTATACATTATCGGAGCAGCGTCCAGTTTAACCTTTTTTCCGTTCACATAGGCGTCTGCTTTTCCTATTGTTACCTTAATAGTATGGTTGGATGTTTTAAGCTCCATAGTGCTGGTTTTGGCATTCCAATAGCATTTATAGTTCAGCGCTTCCCCTACCACTCTAACCGGAAGAAATATTCTATTGTTTTTTACAATAGGAGGGTTTACTGCACTTATCTTTTTCCCCAATATCTGCATTGACAGAGGAGGTGTCTTTGTTTCGATTGCTTGTGCGAATATAGTGCCTGCAAAGCTGCTCGTCAATAAGCAGAGCACAATCATAAATACAATTGCTTTTTTCATATAATTCCTCCTCACAGTTAATCTCGTTTGGACATATATAGTTCAAAATAACAAAATACATAGTCTTTTACTATATATTTCGACTTGATTCCTCAAATACCTTTGCTTTTATATTATAATTTCATTACTGTTATATTTCATTTGTATTTCAACCTCCTTGCTATATCTAGTCTTTAGCCTATATACCCCCTACAAAATCATGTAAAGAAGGATACGAGTATGCTCGTATCCTTCGACGTATTTCTACATTGCTTTGTTCCATATATTTCTCATTTATCCTCCATCAAGCCTTTTGCCTTAAAGAGCTCATCCACGTCAGGAGGCTTCAACTGAAATACCGCTTCCCCCCTAATGATATTTCTACTTTGAGGGGTTACCCTTCCTATTATACTTGCGGGTATACCCTTACCTTCAAGTATTCTGACAAGTTTAGCTCCATTTTTAGCGGTTATCAGCATTGAACCGCTTGATATCAATCTATAGGGATCAATTCCGTAAATATCACATATTTTCCTGGTAACCTCCCGAACAGGTATCTTATCAATAAATATATCTATGCCTTTTCCGGAGCTTTCTGCAATCTCCCAGGCAGCCCCAAGAATACCTCCCTCAGTTGCATCGTGCATACTGTTTGCTCCGAATTCTCCTGCGGCTACTCCTTCCTCTACCACACTTATTTTTTCTATAAAAGACTTTGCAGCCTTAATATCTGCTGTTGCAAGCCTACCTTCAAGCTCTTCTTTCCTATCTGCAGCTATTATTGATGTACCCTCCAAGCCTGCCCATTTGGTCATTATTACATCGTCGTCCACCTCTGCACCTGAAGATCTAACGATTCTATCCTTAGATACCTTCCCTAAAGCTGTTGTAGATATGACAATTCTATTTACCGCCGAGGTAACTTCTGTATGTCCTCCTATTATTTCAACTCCTAGTTTTAAAGCTGCTTCTCCTGCATCTTCCATAACTATTTTTATATCTTCTTCCGAAGCAGAAGGCGGTGCCAGTATTGTCACCATTATACCCACCGGCCTCACTCCGCTGGTAGCAACATCATTGCATGATATATGTATTGCAAGGGCACCAGCTCCTTTTGCAGCCCCAGTAATAGGGTCAGTAGATATTACGCATAGATGAGTGCCAAAATCTATTGCAGCACAGTCCTCACCGATTTCAGGACGTAATACTACTTCCTCTCTCCTCACCTTAATATTCTTAAATATCAAACTTTTCAAAAGCTCAGGAGGAATTTTCCCTTCCTTCATTTATAACACCTTCTTAATAGTGAATATATTCAATAAATATTATAGCATAATTTTGTATCGGGCAATAGGCTATGGGCAATGGGGCAGGGTATTCATATTGAGTATAGCTGTGCTTTTCTATCTGAGGTGTCTCGCATGTTATGAAAGTATCTGTATTTAGTTTTATCCATCTCCTTTGATGCATAAAATATAGAGATATTAAAATCACATCCTAATATATTAGCAGGTGGTGTTTCAATGAACTTTGAATTTTCATATCCTGACATAGTAAAACAATGCAATGCTATGGCTTATCTCAATGTTATATCCTTTTGCCTTCTTTCGGGCTGCGGAAATATCGAGATGCCTGATGAACAGGAATTAGGCCAGATATACAAGCTTCTAAAAGGAACAGCCAGCAAAAAAATGCCAAAAAATATAGCCTTTATGTCCTCACTTTATAAAAAATGTATCCCAACATATGTAGTTATCCCTGAAACTCCATATGATTTTAAAAGCTTCTACTGGGTATCCAAAAAAACAAAACGAATAATCGAGCCCAATGTACTTGCCTATTCTATCAATACAATGCTTGCTCTCATACCTGTAATACTTGATGAAAAATTCCAACTGGACAATAAAGAATTTATTGCTTACTGTCTCGGATTAAACTCATTGAAGCAAGCTCGATTTCTTGTGGATTTTCTTAAGCTGGGAGACTTTTATTATACAGGGGAGGATACAGGGGATAATGCCTATGGGGAATACAGGATAGTTACTAATAGCGAGAACCCGGATATAAGGACCCAATTTTTTGCTACAGAAGCTCTTTCTTCAGTATTAGAGATGACTGGACATAACGAATTATGTCCAAGGGATCAAATATGCAAGCTGGAGAATTGTTTGGGGATACTACCTATACTATGTGAAAATGTTATTGAAAATATAAACGATATAAGCTCGAGAGATTTATCTATTATTTGTTTGAGTCTGCTCTCAACTTTGAAGCATACTGAAATACATAAAAAAACTACATACACTACTGTTAATACAATTGGCTTTGAGCTTTGTGAACGTTTAGTCCAATCTGGTGATATCACAAGAAATATATCCGATGATAACTTCAGTTCTTTTGTTACCTTATGCAATTGTATGAGTTGCTTAATAAAACTTCATGAAATTAATGAAATAATTATATATCAAACTTCATATCTAAAGCTTTATGATAGAATAGACTCGTATTGGGACAGTAATAGTGGCTTGTTTTTAACCTCAAACAAGAAAAAGCAGAAGTACAGCTTCAAGGAGGTATCGGCAGTCCTGGCTGCATTACGTTCTCTTCGCAGCTGCCTTACTGATGCCGAACTCTTTATGCATGTGGATAAACAATTATCCTCCTTTTATAGTTCAGCTTTTGTCAACAGTAAGCTGTTCAATAATCAGTCGTATCCCATATTGCAGGATAGTAAGCAGGAGCTTCACAACTTAGGTTCCTCACAAAAAAACACAGCTCCCGTCTTTACAGAGTGTTTTGAGGTCAAGGCTGAAAAAAAGAAATACTATTGTAAGTCAGATGTTTTCCACGCTGAAGAGATACTCTTGGGCTGCAAGTATCTGTTGTATTGAGCTTCAACATATGGACTTCCTGATATGAAATACTCTTTCCATTCATTATAGCTCATTACTTGGTGGTCTGATACAATAAGCAGACATTCAATATTCTCAGGAGGGATAGAATGCATTACCAGTACTTCTGCATCATATCCCTCTCTCTTATCATATCTTTTACTCAGATTGTCACCGTAGCTTAGAGAGTTACTCCAATACTCCTCAACAAATTCTATTCCCTTAACTCTCATATACTCCTTTGTATGAGAAAACTCTTCCATGTGCTGCAGAATAAATGGCTCATATATGAAGTTTGCTAGGTTCTCATTACATATCCAGCACCTGTCCTTAATTATTTTGATTCTGAGAATAGCACTATGAGAATGCCATTTATGTCCTTTCCTATAATAAAGGCTTGCGAATATTGCTTTTTTTCTTTCTACCCAATCTGGAATATCTTTGGGCTTGTAATAGTCAAAGTATGTATGAAAGTCAGTATATTTACTGGCATACGTATTCTTATCATCGTATCTAATGCCTTCCTTTAGAGTTTTTTTCAAGTCTATTATATTTACTATATGATAAATATAACCTTCTTCCACATAGTCTTTTAATGTCATATCATTACTCTCCTGTTCAATTTACTAATATTAGTTTTCACAAATTAAAAAAATCTATTAGCAATATGAGTTATTAAATTTTCCTTTATCACCCCCAGGGGTGATGACAAATAGGTCTTCTATCAATAAAATTATTAATAACGAGGCTTAAAGATGTCCCCCACTTCTACAAGTGGCGGGTACCGATTTCATTGTCCAACAGGCGGTGAGCATATCTCCCGCCTAGGATGCATAGGCGAGCAGCAAGCATAGCTTGCGACCAGCCTCGTTGAAACGCTCGGGTAGGTTTTTGCAAGTGTGCAAAAACCCTC
>JAMPIU010000139.1 GCA_023667845.1 Dehalobacter sp.
ATCCACATCCACACAGGAAAAAATCGGAAACGGCAGCAATCCAGACATATTTGACACAAAGGTGGTGTATTACTCATATTCAGAAGACCCGGAAGCGGATATAACTATCAGGATGTATGATATCGATACCGGGGAAAGAAAGACTGTCGCTTCATATGGAGATCCAAACATACCGCGTATATGGGGTACCAGCGTCATCTGGTCTGACGTATATAATCATCAGGGATACATTGCGATGTATGATATACTGACAGGGAATATCACGGATGTCACACACCCGCTTGACACCGATCCGGATGGAAATGAATACGGCGCCAGTACAGGGACACATATTGCCATACAGAATGATACAATTGTGTACAATAAAGTTGTTGATGATTATGAAGGCAAACCCGGAGTATACGTATATAACACAACCTCAGGACAAAGTACACTGATATACGGTTATCCTGAAGAGGTTTATACGACACCGGAAGTATACAATAATACCATTGTATGGGGAATGGACAGGAACTACGTCGATGGCACGGCTAGCAATGATATCTATTTATACGACCTTGCAGCCGGACCAGAAATCCCGGAAACAACAGAAATCTCATAAACATAAGTGGTGGGAATCCACCACAACATTTTATTGAAAAAAAAGAATTCTATAACATTTTATTGAAAAATAAATTCTGGATCTGGCCATGATAAAAAGAATATCGAGTATTCTTTAATCTTTAAACATATTGGATTTCTTTTTAATTCTCTTCAATTTCTCCATTTATTGTGGCTATAATCTCCTTAAAACTTGCCAGTGAGGCTTCCATATTCTCAATTATCTCGTTTGCAAGAATATCCGGGTCAGGGAGGTTATCGAGGTCAGCAAGGCTTTTGTCCTTGAGCCAGAAAATGTCCAGATTCGTTTTGTCCCTTGACACAATCTCTTCATAGCCGAATTTCCTGAACCTGCCTTCGGGAGATTCTTCGCTCCAGGTCTCTTTGCGGCTGTGGCGGTTTCCGGGATTATAGCATTTGATAAAGTCCTCAAGATCGGAATATTTCATAGGATTCTTTTTCAATGTGTGATGCACATTTGTGCGGTAGTCATACATCCACACTTCTTTTGTCCAGGGATCTTTTGATGCGGGTTTTGCTTCAAAAAAAAGCACGTTTGCCTTTACTCCGTTTGCATAGAAGATGCCGGTCGGCAGGCGCAGGATCGTGTGAAGGTCTGTGGTTTCAAGGAGCTTTTTGCGGATAGTCTCTCCTGCTCCGCCTTCGAAGAGAACATTATCAGGCAGCACAACTGCTGCCTGCCCGCCGGTTTTAAGGATCATATGGATGTGCTGCAAAAAGTTTAATTGCTTATTGCTTGTAATTGTCCAGAAGTCCTGGCGGTTGTAAGTAAGTTCTTCTTTTTCCTGTTCGCCTTCTTCGTTTGCAAAGGTCATGATGCTCTTTTTTCCGAAAGGCGGGTTTGTGAGGATGTAATCGTAACGGTAACCGGGATCAGCTATGAGAGCATCGGAGTTTGAGATCATAGGTTCCCCGTCTATTTCCCCGATGTTGTGCAGGAACATGTTCATTAAAGCAAGCCGCCTTGTCCCTGCGACTATTTCATTGCCGCCGAAAGTTTTGTTTTTCAGGAAGCGGCTCTGGTCCCTGTCCAGCCGGTGGTGCGAAGTAAGAAAGTCATAAGCTGCCAGAAAGAACCCGCCTGTGCCGCAGCAGCGATCCCCGATTGTTTTCATGGGCTCGGGCTGGAGGCACTGGACCATAACCTTAATGAGAGGCCTTGGGGTGAAGTACTGCCCGGCTCCGTTTTTCGTATCTTCTGCATTCTTTTGCAGGAGCCCTTCGTAGATCTACCCTTTTGTATCCACGCCCATCATGACCCAGCTTTTTTTGTCGATCATATCAATGATCTTGTACAGCATGGCAGGGTCGCTGACCTTGTTCTGGGCTTTAAGGAAGATCTGCCCGAGCGTCCCTGGCTTTTTCCCGAGCGTTTCGAGAAGCTCCCTGTAATGAGTATCGAGTTCTGCCCCCCGCTGCTGTTTCAATCTGTCCCAGGTATATTCTTCCGGGATGCCGATATTTCTGTTGTAGGGCGGATTCCTGTACTCTTCAGCCATTTTAAGGAATATGAGATAGGTCAGCTGTTCCAGATAATCTCCGTAGCTCACGCCCCCGTCCCTGAGGACATTGCAGAAGCTCCAGACTTTGGAAACGATGGATGAGGTGTTTTCAGACATGGTTTGGATCCTTGAGATGAGAGTAATATTTTTGATTCGGGCTTGTTGGTTTTTCAGGGATGGTTAGGAAAAGTTTTCCTTCTTGAATAAGTGGATTCAGAATTTCCAGCCTGAAGTATTCTCTATCTTTCAATCCCATGAACTCTTGAATTTCAATTCTGCTTCTTGGTTCAATGCAATATTCCAGCAATGCAGCTATTTTATTTGATTCATTTCTTGGGGTAGCTTGCGGGGTAGCTTGCGGGGTGACGGGAATAATTATCTTAAAAATATCTCCTTCAAGAAGCTGTGGCTCAATCCCACCGGAATAAATCCTTGTATATTTGTAGAGATTCCTGACACCTGAACCTAATTCATCCGCCCTTCCGATTTCTTTGAAAAAACGAGCAATTATCGGATTTTTAGGGAATGGTGTGAAGTTAGAAGGATTTATTCTGCCATGTCCGTGTGGACGGTTCGCGTTTTCTGCAATAACCTGATTATTTCCAATTATGAATTTTGCAGGAAAACCGTTTATGTATTCTCTGTGGATGAGAATATTTGCAGCAACTTCTCTGAAGATATGATCTCGCAGGCTGATTCTCTGATCATTTTCAAGATAAAAAGGATCGGGCAGATGTTTTGTGACAAAAGCCATCAGCCTGTTTAATGCGGTTTATTCCGGTGCCTATCTTTTCAATATAGTTTATGCGGTTTAAAAGGGATGCAATAAGCGGATTGCGGGCAACACTCTTGCGTCCGAAGTCAGAGGGTTTCAGGCCGCTTGGCAATCCGCCGGGATTTGAGATCTCAACCCTGTCGTCAAAAACTTCAATAAGCACATTTGCGCTCTTGTCAAAAATTTCGACGCCAACATTAAGATAGGGCTGCAATTGTCTAAGTGAGTCCTGGACTCTCGATCTAAAATTATTGTCGGTATTTATTCCCTTTATAACCCCTTTATCTGAAACTCTAAGGATAACCTTACCTCCGCTGGAATTGGCAAAAGCACAGACCTCCTCGATAAATGATTTATCAAGAGATTCTTTAA
>JAMPIU010000140.1 GCA_023667845.1 Dehalobacter sp.
ACGATATGACTGACTCTTTAATGGAGAGCCGTATACGCGGAGACGTGTACGTACGGTTCGGGGGCGAGCATTTGAAAACCTACCATAGTAATATGGAAAGGCGTTGGGTGCTTAGCCTACATACCGAAGACAGCCCGGTTGCTTTTAATCCTTTTTATACCGATGACGGGGTGTTTGATATTGAAAAAAGGGAATCCATCAAAACGCTTATCCTGACCCTTTGGAAAAAAGACAGCGAAGTCCCCACGCGAGCGGAAGAAGTGGCCTTGTCCAACGCTGTGAACAGTTTCATCCGGCTTATAAAAAAAGATAAAAGTACCGTTCCCTCGTTCAATACTTTTTACGAGTTTGTCAGGGGAGATTACCGGGAAGAACTGCGTTCGAAAAATGTCAGGGAAAAGGATTTTGACGTGGATAATTTCCTAAACGTGCTCGAACCTTATTACAAAGGGGGCGAATATGATTTTCTGTTGAACTCGGACAAGCAACTGGATTTACTCAACAAACGTTTTATCGTATTCGAGCTGGACAACATCGGTGACCATAAGGTTTTGCTCCCCATCGTGACCATTATCATCATGGAAACTTTCATTAATAAAATGAGGAGGCTGAAAGGTATCCGAAAGATGATATTGATTGAAGAATGTTGGAAGGCGCTGACTTCTGCCAACATGAGCGAGTACATTCGGTACCTGTTCAAGACAGTCCGAAAATACTTCGGCGAAGCGGTGGTGGTCACCCAGGAAGTGGACGACATTATCAGTTCTCCCATTGTAAAGGAAAGTATCATCAATAATTCGGATTGCAAAATCCTGCTCGACCAGCGCAAGTATATGAACAAGTTCGATGCAATACAGGGATTGCTTGGATTGACCGAAAAAGAACGCGACCAAATTCTTTCCATTAACATGGACAATGACCCCGGCCGGAAATACAAGGAAGTGTGGATTGGATTGGGCGGGGTCCAATCTGCCGTTTATGCCACAGAAGTTTCTGTGCAGGAATATTTTACATACACAACCGAAGAAACAGAGAAACTCGAACTGACCCGCCTGACTGAAAAATTGGGCGGGAACATTGAAATGGCCATCAAACAATTGGCTGAAAGTAAACAGGAAACTTTTACACATTAACATTTAAAACATAAAAGTATGAGGACAAGATTAATAGTAGCAGGGCTGCTTATCGTGCTTGGCACAAACGGGTTGAAAGCACAGTTTGTCGTTACTGACCCGCTAAGTATTGCGCAAGGTGTTATCAATTCGGCCAACGAAATTGTGCAGACTTCAAGCACAGTTTCCAACGTAATAAAAAATTTTCAGGAAGTGAGAAAGGTTTACCAGCAGGGAAAGGAGTATTACGACAAACTCAAAGCGGTACACGACCTTGTAAAAGACGCTTATAAAGTACAGCAAACACTGCTCATGATTGGTGAGATTTCCGATATATATGTCAGCTCTTTTGAGTTGATGTTGCAGGATAAATATTACACCGCAGAGGAGCTGGGAGCTATTGCCTTTGGTTATACAAAGCTACTGGAAGAAGGGGCAGCTACCCTTAAAGAGATGAAAGACGTCATTAGCAGTACCGGGCTTTCCATGACCGATAAAGAGCGCATGGATATTGTTGACAGGTGCTATAACGCGGTGAAACATTACCGGAACCTCACCCGGTACTATACCAACAAGAACATTTCCATATCGCTCATCCGGGCAGAGCAGGAAGGTGACAAAGCCCGGATACTTGCGCTTTACGGAAATGCTGAAGACCGGTACTGGTAAAATTTTTGTTTATGGATACATTTGACAATTTACACCAGGCGCTACGGGTGCTTTATAGCGAAATGATGCCCCTTTGTTCGGACATGACAGCGGTTGCCAAAGGTATAGCCGGGCTGGGCGCCTTGTTTTATGTGGCTTACCGGGTATGGCAGTCGCTGGCACGGGCAGAACCAATTGACGTTTACCCCTTGCTACGCCCTTTTGCCATCGGGCTGTGCATCCTGTTTTTCCCCACTATCGTCCTTGGAACAATGAATGCCGTGTTAAGCCCAATCGTGCGAGGGACAAACGGCATATTGGAATCGCAGGTACTGGACCTGGAACAACTGAAAAAGGACAAGGACACAATTGAACGGGAGAAAATGCTGCGAAACCCGGACGAAGCTTACCTTGTGAGTGATGAAGCATTTGATAAGGCCATAGATGAACTGGGATGGGGGCCCAAAGACCTTGTAACCATCGCCGGAATGTATGCCGAGCGAAGCTGGTATAACCTGAAAAAATCTATTCAGGAGGCTTTTCTCAATCTGTTGGAACTGATATTTCAGGCTGCCGCTTTGGTAATTGACTGTCTGCGGACTTTCTTTTTGATTGTACTGTCCATTCTTGGGCCAATTGCATTTGCATTCAGTATCTATGATGGTTTTCAGAATACACTTGTTACCTGGCTTACACGGTACATCAGCATTTACCTCTGGCTACCGGTGGCCGATATTTTTTCTTCCGTGCTGGCCAAGCTCCAGGCATTGATGATTCAAAAAGACATTGCAGAAATGGCAGCCGACCCGAATTATATCCCGCAGGGTACTGACGGGGTGTACATTACTTTTATGCTTATCGGGATTGTCGGGTATTTTACCATCCCAAGTGTGGCCGGATGGATTGTACAGGCCGGTGGCATGGGAAATTATGGAAGAAACGTAAACAGCGCTGCAATGAAAGGGGCTTCTGTTGCATCTGGAACGGCTGGCGCTGCCTCCGGGAATATTACAGGAAAAATATTAAAACGATAATCGAATCATTTAAAATTATGGAATTTAAACCTTTAAAGAATATAGAAAGCAGTTTTAAGCTGATACGGCTGTTTGCCATCATCTTTGTTTGTGCCAGTACAGTTGTAACTGTTTATGCTCTCTGGAGTTCCTACAGCTATGCTGAGGCCCAGCGTCAAAAAATTTACGTGCTCGACCAGGGAAAATCGCTGATACTGGCCCTTTCGCAGGATTTGGCACAAAACAGGCCAGTGGAGGCCAAAGACCATATCAGGCGTTTCCATGAACTGTTTTTTACACTATCGCCCGACAAGGATGCCATTGAACACAACATCAACCGCGCCCTTTACCTCTCGGATAAAAGTGCTTTTACCATTTACAAGGATTTGGTAGAAAGCGGGTATTTCAACCGCGTGATTTCGGGCAACGTAACCCAAAGGATATGGGTTGACAGCATCTCCTCCAACTTTAATAACTATCCTTACGAA
>JAMPIU010000141.1 GCA_023667845.1 Dehalobacter sp.
CCGCTCCGTGGCAGGGCTGGGGTTATCCATATGCAGGGAAATTGTTGAAGCCTGCAATGGTACCATATGGGCGGAAAATAATGAAACCGGAGGACTCTGCGTAAAAATCAGCCTTCCCCATAGTGTCTCTTGATATGTCCTTTTGCACGATAAATGAAGTTTATAAACACGCTTCCTGTTAGCCAATTTTGTTTCGGCAAACAGGGAAGCGTGTTTGCTTTTCATGTGATTAAACAACCTGTTTTAAGGGTAGTTTTCACGACTTTTTGTTTTTCTGAAATATATATTTGACAGACACAGATATGTTTGTTACAATAATTAGTGTCAGAAAAAGATATTGTTTTTTTAAAACTTGACTAAAAGGAGGGTTTTTATGGAACCGAGATTATCGTCCGATCTCTTGCGCGGCCACACAGACACCATTGTTCTGGCTGCCCTGATGAACGATGACCGTTACGGACTGGAAATATATAATCGAATTTTAGCCCGAACGGGTGAACAGTATGAGATGAAGGTGGATACCCTGTACTCCAGCTACAAACGTTTAGAAAAAAATGGATATATCACATCCTATTGGGGTGATGAAACACAGGGCGCACGCAGAAAGTATTATCATATTACGGACAGAGGACGTGAGTTATACCGGCAAAACCTATTGGACTGGGAATTTACCCAGAAAATATTAAGCAATCTGTTAAAGGAGGATAAGTAATGAATATTCAAAAACATATAGATACACTGTTTTCTGATTATCAGGAAAGCCCGGCGCTTAAAGACTTCAAGGAAGAGCTTGTAGGGCACCTTGACGAGCGGATAAAAAGCCTTACAAAAAAGGGCATGGATGAAAAAAGCGCCTTTGAAAAGGCAATCAGCGAATTGGGCGATATATCCGTGATTGCGGATGAAATCGGTAAGAAAAAAAGACAAGAGGTATTTTCGGAAATGTATATGAAAACAAGAAATTATATGTCCGCAAAGAGAAGCGCGCTGTATGCGCTGTGCGGTCTGGTATTGGGCCTGGCCGTACTGATTCCGCTGATTACATGGTTCGCTTCCGGCATTCATGTCAGCACTGTTGCGGCTATAGTGCCTTTTGGCATGACAGCTATTTTGGGTTTTGTATTTTTATGGCTGACGCAGGAAACCGCTTCTCATGAGGCAATGAGTCGGAAACGTGCCTTGTGGTATGTACTGGCAGCCGGACTTATATTATTTGGTGTGCTGGCAGCTTTTATCACTTATTTCGGGGTGGAATTTGCCGCTTTGGATGTAAAAAGCCATGGCTATGACACAGCAAACACATCAATAATGGGTGCAATTGCCGTCTTAATGGTGTTCTCACTCCCGGGTATTGCTCTCGGCATATTCCTTATCCTTACTGAAAAAGAGCGAAGCAAACCCTGGGTTATTAAACAGCGTGAGGAATACATGAAATATGCGAACGAACAGTTTGACGGTCCGGCGAAAGCGCAGAAATTCGGCCTTATTTGCGGTGCGCTGTGGATTGCGGCGATGGCGGGATTTGTTTTGCTCACCATGCTTGTTGGAATTAAGTTCTCGTGGCTGGCAATTGTGGCAGCACTGGTCGTGCAAATGATTATTATGGCTATGCTTACAAAATCAAAGTAAGCGCCAAAGTCCAAATCGGTATGTTACGGACAATACATCGGACTTTATATCTAAATTTATGCTTGACGCTTATACTTTTTTTACTATCTGTCATAGATAGTAAACTAGCAATGATACAAAAATTAGGAGTGATTTTATGAAAAAATCAGGCAAGAAAAGAGCTTTTTTAGGGCTCCCACGATGGCTCGCGCTGGCAGTTGGTGTGGTTTTAGTCTTGTTTACATTAAGCTTGTTATTTCTAAATTTCATGAAACCTAGCTACATTAGTTTTAACGAACGCTATACTAAAGGATCAGTCACTTCTAAAGATGGCACGACAATCGGGTACTGGCAAATTGGTCATGGCCCGGGTTTGGTACTGGTGCATGGAGGCATGGAGTCGGCCCAAAGCCATATACAACTGGCCGAAGCTCTGGCTGATAACTATACAGTCTACTTGTACGACCGCCGCGGCCGAGGGCTCAGTGGTCCGTTTGGTGAGGATTATAGTATGCAAAAAGAGATGGAAGATCTGGACGCCTTACTTACCAAAACCGGTACTCGTAATATCTTCGGTGTCAGCACCGGTGGCCTCATAGCACTTGAAGCAACCCGTACCTTATCTCAAGTCGAAAAAGCCGCCATTTATGAGCCTGGTTTACCTTTAAACGAATCAACGCCGCCATTAGAATGGCTTGAAGATTTTAAACGTAAAATGGAAGAAGGCAAAGTAGCTGAAGCATTGGTGTTTTCAATGATAGAGACAGAAATGGGGCCTCCTATTATGTTAGCTATGCCAAATTGGCTGCTCGTCTCCATGACTAAATGGCAAATGGCTCAAGAAGACAAGTATGCTCCTGAGAACTATGTTAAATGGAAAGAGTTGGCCTATACCTTGTATGACGATGTCAGCCTTTTTATAGAAATGAGAAAACGCCCAGACGGGAAACCTGAATCGTTCAAAAATGTGCCTGCCGATATACTGCTGCTTGGCGGCAGTGATAGTCCTGCATTCCAAAAAGCTAGCGTCGATGCTCTTGAAAAGATTCTGCCACATGTTAAACGGGTTGAAATTCCAGGAGTCAGCCATGGCGGTTCGGGCAATAAAGATAAAGGTGGCCAGCCAGAAAAGGTTGCGCAAGAAATGCTTCAATTTTATGCCTCACCGTAAAATTGCAAAAGTGAAGTAGTCTTTATAAGTTGGTTCCATATATAGTATTTATAGAAAGTGACTTCCTTTTCTTCTGATGTTCCTAGGCTGTCGCAGTCAATTTTTGTGACATCAATCTTTCATGGATATCATAGATATATAAGGTCGTTCTTCCATTCCTGTCCTCTTTGGTTTTCAGGCTTCCGTCGGCAAAGTAGTTATAGCTATCTACTTTTGCTTTGCATAAAAAATTGGAAAAGCAAAACTCCGGGGCTTTATTCCCGGAGTTTCTCGACAATAAGTTGATAATTGACAGGCCGGCATCTATTACGTCCTAGTATTTAATAAACTTCTCTCCGGATATGCCGCAGATGCTGCATTTTTCAGGCCGGGATTTTTCGATGTTTCCGCAGACCGGGCAGAGATAATAGAAAACTTCTTCAGTCTCATCGAGATTTTCCAATGCATCCTGATAAAGTCGGGCA
>JAMPIU010000142.1 GCA_023667845.1 Dehalobacter sp.
TGTATGGGATCAGCAGAATACCCCATCCAGCCAGCTTCTTCGCATACAGCGGGGAAAAAGAACATGATAAAAAACAGAGGGATTGCCTGAATAGGAATATGAGGTTCGGGAAGTGGTCTACCTATAAAACGCATCACCCAGTAAGAGAGCAGCATAACCATCGGCATTAAAAAAAAGATAGGCAGGTACCAGACCTTTCGTTTTATTTTTCTATAATCGAGAGTCTTCTTTAATAACTTCTTTATTCCGCCAGGTTTCTGTTCTTTATATACAAGGATCGAAGCCGCAATTAGCGGGCAAACAAACATAAAAGCACTTACAGGAAGATTTATCGGAAGAGGAAGCGGTCTCCCTCCGATCAGCCAGAACGGGGTAGAAAGAGCGAAAATCAATAAAAAAAATTTTAAAGGCGACCTTTTTGATAGTTCATTTGTGTTCATGGTTCTGGTCTCCTGGACAGCTAATCTTTTTTGACATTTTCAGACGCGTTTGAACATTTTGGGGAAATCCATCACCAGCCCTTTACTGTCCACCGTAATATCGGACACAAAATCGGGCAGCAAAATATCCTGGTATCGATAGATCCGCTCACCCACCTTGCTGTAAATTTGCTGCAGTCTGGATATCGAAAATTTGTTTTCATCAAAGTAAATTACGTCTACTTTTTGCGTTTTCTCTCCCTCAAACTGCAGCCTCCTGATTGGCAACGTGTTCGTAAATGGCGAAATTGAAATATCCACCAGTTCCACACCCTCAAACTCGGCCAGATGCTTACCTTTGCCATCGTACCACCTGTCCCCCCTGCGCAGGAGCTTAATAACGTGCTCATCCAGTAATGATCTAATCCACACCTCTTTAATATCCCAGTCCTCAGTCAGTGCAATGTCATACTCCATAGCAAATGGAATACCTCTGTCTGTTCTGCCTACTGCCAGGCCATGGCCATAAATACCTTTACTGACAGAGTGAGTATGAACAACTGTACTTGGCCAGGATAATGCCTGCCAGACTATTGTTTCAGTTTTATCCATTGCCTTACTCCATATTCCGGGGAATAAGTAATTGGTTTTTTCTGCTATATTTTTACTTTTTAGTCAGTAATTCGTCCACTATAACCTGCACAGGCGGTGGACCGATTGAATATTCTCCGTTAATAGCCATCAAACTCTACCATTGCTTGAATTCATGCAGAGGTACTTCAATATAGGGAATAGCTGGATGTGCAGCGACTATTCTCCAGGGGCGGTAATACATATGACAAAGTGAGGTCTATAATCGGTTACGCGGGTTGCCTTGACGCCGTTCCTTACAGCCTGGCAATGATTATGTAATGATACGGTCCAGCCTCATTTACAGAAGTTGTATGGAACCCGGCAGACTCGATCAGTTGCTGGGCTTTACCGATGGAGAATCTCTTTTCCAGTGGCGGGCCGAATGACATGGGCTCGGGTTTCCAATCAAGGTCGACTAGCAGTCCTGATGGTCGGAGCATCTGCCCGGCATTCCTTATAACCTGTGCCGGGTCAGCAAAATCATGGAGATCTATCCCAAAGAAAACAAAATCGGCACATCCCTCACAGGCGATAGTTTCCTCCGCAGCATGCGCTTCGGCTGATAGATTTCCGAATCCTTCTTCCGCTGCCTTCTGCTGGAGCCGCATTATGGAACCTTTGTCGATATCTATTGCGATCACTTTTCCTTCCTGCCCTACCATCCTGGCTGCAGGTATGGAAAAGTATCCATCGCCGCATCCTACGTCCACAAATGTCATACCCCGCTTCAGGCCAATATCAGTCAAGATCTTTTCCGGGTCCTGCCATTTCCGGCGCTCCGGGTCATTTATCGGGAATTGCCTGTGTACCATATAATAAACCTCATGCAATTAATTGTCAGGTAAAATTTTCATATAAATCATTTTTCTGCTTTTTTGTTGACTACTGCTAGCTATTGTTCAATCAAAACCGGCATTGAGCTAAAATTTGATATTCATTACCTTGATGACCGCAGTGGGTTTTGCCACTGCCATATATCCAACTTAAAGATACCGCAGGATAAGCTAACCTGATACAAATGAATAAACCCCACAACGATAAAGGAAATACATACACAATCACATATAACTCATCATGGTGAATACGGCAAACAGGAAAAGGTTGTATAACTCGGGTGGTGGGAGATGACATTTACCCGGTAGTCCCAATGAGATCGTAATAAAAGAAGTTGCAGGGAATTGATGTGAAACTCACACTGACTGCCTTCTTGCTGTTGCTAACGACCAGTAATATATTTTTAGTCCTTGCTGAACACCTCAAAGGTTCAAAGATAGTTTCCGGCAGGCAGGATAATCTCAGAAATTTCTGGAAATTCTATCTTCCGATCTCCGCAGCGCTGCCACGTGTTGTAGATTACTTAAAGAAGATTATTTAACGATAACCTGGAAGTAGATTACTTAAGAACATTATTTAACGACAACTGCAGGGAGTCCGACAAACTTCCCATATCGGGCAACCTCTGATTCTAATGCCTCTTGCTCATCTTTACCCAGTTTTCGAAACGGACTTAGCCTGATTTCGACCCTGCTTTTTTTCAAAGCTTTATTCCAGGTGCCTGCTACTTTGCCATCCAAAATTATAACTGCAGTCAAAGCATTGCCCATTGAGATCATTTTTTCGATCTCGCGTGCCTCACTGATATCACTTCTGTCCTTGTAGGCAATTATGTATTCATCGTAAATTGATAGTAAAAAGGCGGATGGTGACTGTGGTGATGTTATTTCTGCGCGGGCAGAGAACCAGTACGTTTTACCGTCCAGTATCACTTGCTCCAGTCCCGGTTTGATTAACTCAATGGCATTTTTCGCGTCTTTAACAGTAAGTCCAGACCACCATGAAAAGTCCTTTAGCTGGGCTGGCCCGTGGCTCGTAAAATAGTTGAGTGCAAGTCTGGAAAGAGCCTGTTCTCGACTCAGTTTTTTTGCCTTTTCCACGCGCTCTTCCAGAAGTGCATAGGTAAATTGTTTTCCACGCTTTGGTCCGCTGCAAATTAACCCCTCCAGCTCCGCCCACATTATAATGTGAGCCAGGCGCTGGACATCGGTCTCGATACCTGTATTTGCCAGCACTGTTTTCAGCTCTTGCCGGGTAAGGTATGTATGA
>JAMPIU010000143.1:0-64473 GCA_023667845.1 Dehalobacter sp.
TAGAGATTCCAAGGATAAACATTTTTTATCTAGAATTTCCCATAAGAATAAGGTATATTAAGATATAGTGGCTGGCTGACCGGAAATTTCCTCATTAATAAGCAGTTGATTTGTGAAAGATTGGGAGGCGGATGAAGATAAATACTGATAGTATTTCAAGGGCCAGAATACTGATCGTCGACGATAATTCAGTAAATATTTTGTTACTTGAAAAACTGTTAAAAATGTCGGGATACAGCAATATCATGTCCACCACTGATTCCAGGGAAACCCTGTCCTTATATCGGGAGCATAATCCCGATCTGATTTTAATGGATTTAAGGATGCCTTACCTTGATGGATTTGAGGTAATGGAGCAGTTGAATGCAGTCAAAGAGGATGACTTTCTTCCGATCATTGCCATTACAGCCTACAACGATCAGGAGCACAGACTGAAAGCATTGACGCTCGGCGCCAAAGATTTTATTGGGAAGCCCTTCGATTATGCTGAAGTTCTGATGCGAATCAAAAATATACTGGAAATACGTTTACTGAACAATGAAATCAAAGAGAACAACCGCAGACTGGTCAATAAAGTCCAGGAGAGAACAAAAGAACTGGAAGATTTGCAGGTTGAACTGATCCACAGGCTGGCGAGAGCCGCAGAATTTCGGGACAGCGAGACAGGAAATCACATTGTGCGAATGAGCAAATACACGTATGAACTTGGTAAAGCCTTCGGACTGCCGGAAAAGGACTGTGAACTAATGTTTCATGCCAGTACGCTGCATGACATTGGGAAAATTGGCATTCCCGACGAAGTACTGCTGACACCAGGAAAACTCACTCCTGATGATTGGGAAAAAATGAAAACCCATACCGTTAAAGGGGCTCAGATCCTGGCCGGTAGTTCAGCAGAAATGATTAAGCTTGCTGAGCAGATTGCGCTGTATCATCATGAAAAATGGGATGGAAACGGTTATCCGAACGGGCTTCAAGGAGAGGAGATCCCGTTGGTGGGACGAATCACCGCCATTTGTGATGTGTTTGATGCTTTGATTTCGGAGCGCCCTTACAAGAAGGCGTGGGAAATCGACGAAGCCTCAGCTGAGATAGAAAAAGGCAGAGGCACACACTTCGATCCTTCTCTTGTCGATCATTTTCTGAAAATTATGCCGGTAATCAGGGAAATTACGGAAATCTATAAATAACAAGTTCTGCCCATGGTCATCGAATGTAATAAACGGCGGCGGTGTTGGAATGAGGTCAAAAGAGTTAAAGAAAAAGCTACCGCTTTTCCAGTGGACTTGGCGCACCTATGTTTGCGAAGCACTCATTCCATTGATCATCATGGGATTGGTGTTTATTGCTATTTTCATTCTCGCGCACTTCTGGCTGCATAAAGAAGTATCAGGTATGTCGATTGCTGGTCAGGGAGAAAAGCTCTATGCCGCGCTGAACGGTTTAAGCGATCAATTGTACCGTATTGGCCGTTTTATCATTGTAGGTCTTCTTATTTTCTATAGTATATTTATCATCATGTTTTACCGGAAAGCTCATCGAATAAACAAGGCGATCTCGGAGCCTCTGGCCAGGATTAAGCAGATGGTCCTTGATATCGGCACAGGACAGTACCTCCAGGAACAACCGGATTTCTTCATTAAAGAGCTGCAGGATACGGCAGTCTCAGTCGTACAATTAGGTAAACGGCTGCATCATCTCGATGCCAATCTGACAGTTTACCAGTCTGAAATCAGGAAAAAGGAAGAAAATCTGCAGGCTCTGGTAAAATCCATTGATGATGCTATTTTTGAAGTAGATGAATCCGGAATCGTTCGGAATGCTTGGACAAATGATAAGAGTATTTTGATTAGACCGGCTGCTGAAATCATTGGTTCCTCCTTTTATTCCGTTATGGATGAGGAGACCGCAAAAATCAACATGACCTTGATCAGTCGTGCTATTCAAGGCAAGGAACCGGAGGTATTTGAATATTTCCTGAACACTTCAAAAGGCGTCCGTTGGTATCAGGCACGGATAGCCCTTATTGACAATGATAGGCATAGTGTTTCCATCTCCGTAAGGAATATTACCGATAGGAAGGCCCTGGAGAATTCGCTTATTTCAGCCAAGATGGAGGCTGAACGGGCCAGCCTGGCCAAATCGGAATTCCTCTCGAGTATGAGCCACGAATTTAAAACACCCCTGAATGCGATTATGGGCTTTGCCCAACTCCTGGAGATCGATACGGAGGCTCCTTTAAACGAATTTCAGAAGCAGAGTGTCAAAGAAATCTATAAAGCAGGGAACCACTTACTTGACCTGATTAATAAAGTCCTTGATCTCGCGAAGATTGAAACAGGCAAATTTGATGTCGTGATTAAACCGGTAGAAATAAAACCTGTCGTAGAAGCTTCGATCAACTTAGTCAAGCCGCTGGCTGATCTGAAAGGAATTGCGATCACGGCAGCGTATTCCAGGTGTGAGAATTATTGTGTGGCGGCAGACCAGATCCGTTTGAAACAAGTGCTGCTGAATATTTTTTCGAATGCGATTAAATATAGTTTTGATAATGGAATCGTTGAATTCAGCTGTCAGGAGTTTGATGGGTGGCTGCGCTTCAGCATCATCGATAGTGGTTTAGGCATTCCGTTGGAAGAACAGGGTAAAATATTTGATCCTTTTTTCAGGGCATCGAATATCAACCATTTAATCGAAGGTACCGGGATTGGGTTGCCGGTTGCCAGAGAATTGATTGAACTGATGGGCGGAAATCTTGGATTTGACAGTCAAGAGGGAAAGGGAAGCCATTTCTGGTTTGAACTTCCTTTGGTTCATGCCGGCTCGGCAGAAAGGATAACAAAATGGATAACATATTAGAGGAAATGAGTAAGGATATTTTTGCAAAATATGTTGGGATAGAAATACTCAAAGCCGGAGCCGGAACGGCTGAGGCCAGGTTAAAGATAGACGAGCACCATTTGAATGCGCTTGGGATCGTTCAGGGAGGAGCCATTTTTACGCTGGCGGATTCGACACTCGCTGCAGCGTCGAATTCCCGGGAGGGTACGGCAATTGCCGTAAATGTCAGTATTACCTATTGTCAAGCTGCCGGTCTGGGAATACTCACCGCCAGGGCCAAAGAAGTATCCCTAAACCGGAAAATAGCGACCTATCTGGTTGAAGTCACAGATGAGAAAGATAATCTCATCGCCATGTTTCAGGGAACGGTTTACAGGAAACAATAAAATAAAAGCTCATGTTCGTATCATACCAACGGTGACATGATGCGAACATGGGCTTTGAAATCTCATACACCTGGTATTGATTACTTCTGAGGTTTGAAGGTATCACACTGTGTCTCTTCCGAGCCTTGGGAATGCTCGGCCCCGCTGTGATTCACCTGAATCATCGGTGCATCGCACATGACATCTTTATTGTAATGACACTCGGTGACTGTACATTTAATTGAACCCATTTTTTTCACCTCCTTGGGCGAGTATCTTATTAACGCTAAAGCTTTGGCGTTTATACCTCTTATTATTATGAACAAAAATTAATTTACTATGTGGACGGCAAAACCAATAAATTTTTAAAGACGCTCCGGCGTCTTTTTTTATAAGGTTTGCATAAATGGAAAATTATTGAAGAAGACTGCATATATTATTATTGTCATAATCATTTTCTGGAATGGGGTGACTCACACGAATGACTTCAATTACAAATATACCGTAAACCACAGCAACCCGGTAAATTACTATTATCAACCGCAGCAGGGCAATTCCAGAAAGCTTTGGGGCTGTCCAATGCAGCAAAATAGCTGGAATAACGGCATCTATCCTCTCTTTGAACGTTCGGTTCCCTCCGGGCCCAATCTGATATTGCTTATGCCGGCAATTTTTGGAGCTGCGGCCGCGTTTACGGTCGGGTTCAGTTTGTACGGCCGCAGTTTTAGCAGCGGATATTCAAGATTTATTTTTTTTGTCAATATCTATGCAATCATTGCTTCTCTGGGCGCCGGGGCTTATATCTTCGAAACGTTAACCCTCGAGGAAAGCAAAGACGCCAAATTAAAGGATATTATTCTTCCGCTGATAACAGTCATTTTGTTTTTCGCGCTGCTCTTTAATCTGGTCTACACGCTTTATCCATCTTCCTTTTCCGGGACAATCGGAAAAACGCGTGTAACTCAGTTTATTTCGTTTCTTTCTTTAAGCATTGGCAGTATTTCAGTGGGGGAGACTTTTAATGTGACACCGGAAAAAAGCGGGACGCAAATCATGGCTGCTGTGGAATCCTTCTGGAATTTATTTGTTCTGTCACTTCTTATATCTCTGATCACATAGTCCTTAGTGGGATCTTCTCCGTCTCCTGACAGGAAGACAGATCATCTGGCCAATCCGCAGGTTCGTGGGATCAACTCCGGGGTTCAGTGAGATAAGTGAAGCTGTTGAAAGGTGGTATTTACCGGCCAATTTGGAAAAGGTATCACCAGCTTTGATAACATAACGGTTCGCCGGTGGACATGAAACAACGCTCCTCCTGATTGGAATGCAGATCAAGACCCCCGGTTTCAGGTTATTCGGGTTTACTCCTGTGTTCACCGATGCAATTGCCTCTGCAGTTGTATTGAATTTGCGGGCAAGGCTATAAAAAGTATCACCCGGCTTGATCTGATATGAGATTGTTCCTTTCGGACAGGTCATGAAAGCTCACTCCCAGCAGATATTTTTTCTCTTCTCATTGTATGAAGGGATTACCTGTCCGCCGGACAGAAGGACAAACCCAACCCCAAATTTTTTTCGCCTTAAAGGTTAGAATAAGAAAATCCATAAAGGGATAGTGAAAATCCTTCTAAAAATATTCAGATTAAACCGGGAGATGTACAAGTTGGTTTGAATACTAAAATATTTGACAACCAAATTAAAAATGAGGTAAACTTTGATTATGCGCTGAGAGGAAGTGAAAGGTTGGAAACAAATATTCGTACTGTTTTAAATGAACTTCTGATTGGAACATTCAATCAAATTCTAGATGTAGAGCAGAACGAGATTAAGAAAGGACCATTAAATAATCTGTCTATCTCAGAACTGCATGCGATTGAAGCGATTGGAATGTATCAGGATAGGACAATGTCTCAGGTTGCCGCCGATCTGGGTATCACTGTCGGAGCGCTTACTTCTTTTATCAATAACCTTGTTAAAAAGGAGTATGTTTCCAGACAAAGGGATGAGGCAGACCGGAGAATTGTCAGGATCAGCCTGACCAGAAGGGGAAAGCTTGCCTACAGGATTCATGAAAAATTCCATCTGGATATGGTTAAGCATATGCTTCTCGGATTAGGGGAACAGGAGAATATTTTAATCGAATCATTGCAGAAACTCACCGAATTTTTTGATTCAAAGTATTCCTTTAATCATTAACAAGAGATACACAAAAGGTATATGAAAAAGGTAAACGAACAGAAGATTCGTAATGGATGATAATAAACGAAATAATATGAGAGAAAAGGAAATTTGGAAATATGTATGACGTTGAGATAATTGGCACTGGCAGTTATGTTCCTGAAAACAGGGTGACGAATGATGATCTGTCTAAGATTGTTGACACAAGCGATGAATGGATCCGTACCCGGACAGGGATCATAGAACGCAGAATTTCACTGACGGAAACCACAGCGGATCTGGCAGTTGCAGCCGCCCGCAGAGCGCTTGATGATGCCGGAGTTGCCGCTGAGGAGCTTGATCTGATTATTGTGGCCACGGTTACACCGGACTATTTTTTCCCGTCAACGGCATGTTTTGTCCAGAATAGTCTCGGAGCCAGCCGGGCAGCTTGTTTTGATATCAGTGCGGCTTGCACCGGTTTTATTTTTGGACTCAGCATTGCCTCCCAGTTTATCAGAACAGGGATGTATCAAAAGGCACTGATCATCGGGGCCGAGGCCCTTTCCAAAATCACGGACTGGGAAGACCGCGGCACTTGTGTCCTGTTTGCAGACGGGGCGGGTGCGGCGGTTATTAAAAGAGGAGATCAGGGCATTATTTCTGAAGTAATCGGTTCTGATGGGAGCAAGGGTGAATGTTTGGAATGTCCTGCCCTTCCGCTCAAGAACGTCTTTATTGAGGCCGGGGAAGCTAAGCCCCCATATGCCAAAATGAACGGACGGGAAGTTTTTAAATTTGCAGTCAATATTTTACCTGAGTGTATTTTGAAGACGCTTGAAAAGACACCTTATACGCTGGAAGACATTAACCATATCATACCGCACCAGGCGAACCTGCGGATCATCGATTCAGCGGCCAAAAAGCTGCAGGTGGATCAGGCGAAGTTTTATGTCAACCTTCCCAGTTATGGAAATACTTCGAGTGCGAGTATCCCAATTGCCCTGGATGAAATGGCCAAAGGGAAGTTAATCCATGAAGGGGATCTGCTCGTTCTTGTCGGATTCGGAGGAGGACTTACCTACGGCGCAATGCTGATTAAATGGACCATAGGGGGTAAATGATGTCTTTTGACACGATCTGCAGGATTATTGCCTCCCAGATTGAGATTGAACCGGAGGAAATCCAGCTGTCCACCAAGTTCCAGCAAGACCTCGGAATTGACTCTCTAAGCATTTTTGAAATTGTCATGGAGCTGGAAGATGTATACAGGATTGAAATTCCGACTGAAGATCTTGAAGAATTAATCAGCGTAGCAGATCTGGTTGACTATATGAATAAGCGAACGAATTGAAGGAGAGAATGGCATGAATAACTTTGGTTTTTTTCATAAACTGGGCGTAAAATACCCGCTGATTCAAGGCGGTATGGCCTGGATTTCGGACAGCTCACTTGCTTCGGCCGTATCGAACGCCGGCGGAATCGGTATCATTGCGGCGGCCAACGCACCTGTCGAATATGTCAAAGAAGAGATTAGGAAGGCCAAAGCTCTGACAGACAAGCCTTTTGGCGTAAATATCATGCTGTTAAGTGAAAATGCCGGAGCCATTGCCCGTCTCGTCTGTGAAGAAGGGGTAAAAGTAGTGACAACAGGCGCCGGAAGTCCCGGGAAATATATTAAAATGTGGAAAGAAAACGGCATTACGGTCATTCCCGTAGTTCCTTCCGTTGCGTTGGCCCGCAGGATGGAGAAGGAAGGGGCAGATGCCGTTGTGGCGGAAGGCGGAGAGTCCGGCGGACATGTCGGTGAACTGACGACCATGGCCTTGCTTCCTCAGGTGATTGACGCTGTAAATATTCCGGTGATTGCTGCTGGGGGAATCGGTGACGGCAGAGGGATTGCCGCAGCTTTTATGTTGGGTGCAAGCGGTGTCCAGGTTGGCACAAGGTTCCTAACTGCCGAAGAATGTACCGTGCATCAAAACTATAAGGATAGAATCCTGAAAGCTAAAGATATCGATTCAGTCGTTACAGGCAGGCCAACAGGTCACCCGGTCAGAGTCCTCAGAAATAAACTTACCCGGCAGTTTGAAGAGCTGGAAAGGACGGGGGCACCTCTGGAGCAGTATGAGACGATTGGTGCCGGTGCGCTGCGCAAGGCTGTCAAAGAGGGAGATACGGATTACGGATCGGTCATGGCCGGGCAAATCGCAGGTCTGATTAAAAAAGAACAGACCTGTAAAGAGATTATTGAAGAAATGTTTGCCCAGGCAGGGGAACGTCTGAAAGCTATTAAGCTTGACAGTATTACCCGCTAAAGGGATACGTGTGGAGGACAAAAGAACCATCCCTTTGTCCCCCACATTCGGATGATTATCGGATGATTATTGGAGGATACGGAAAGAATGGATAGAAAGACAGCGTTTATTTTTGCGGGCCAGGGTTCACAGTATGTTGGCATGGGCAAAGAACTTTATCAGCATAACGATGTTTCGTGGGCGGTTTTTGACCTGGCGGATCAGGAGCTCGGATATTCGCTGAGTGGCCTGTGTTTTAACGGCCCCAAAGAGGAACTGGATAAAACCGAACATACACAGCCCGCCATTCTTACAGTCAGTGTGGCAGCCGCAAGGGCGTTGATGGATCAGGGGATCAATCCTGATCTGACAGCCGGATTCAGTCTGGGTGAATATTCTGCCTTGGTCTTGAGCGGTGTATTGCCATTTGAGGCGGCTGTGAAACTAGTCCGGAACAGAGGCAGGTATATGCAGGAGGCTGTGTCTCAGGGTGTTGGAGGAATGGCTGCAGTCCTCGGTTTGGAAACATCCGGGGTCGAGGAGGCTTGTCTTGCGGCTGAAAGCCTTGGGATTGTACGGATTGCCAATTATAACTGCCCAGGTCAAGTTGTGATATCCGGGGAAAACAAGGCCTTGGAAGCCGCGTCGGCCAGAGCTATGGAGCTCGGGGCCAAAAGGGTGATCCCGCTTGAAGTCAGCGGACCGTTTCATACGGGCTTGCTCGAACCGGCGGCCCGGAAATTGGCTGACGAGCTGGCAGGCATTGAATTTTCTGATCCCCGGATCCCGGTGATTTCAAATGTCACTGCAGATTATATGGCGGATAAGTCGGCGGTCAAGGAACTATTGCCACAACAAGTCATGCGTTCCGTCCTTTGGGAGATGTCCTTCAGAAGAATGCTCGCCGACGGCGTAGATACCTTTGTGGAACTGGGACCTGGAAGTGTCTTAAAAGGCTTTGCGAGAAAGATTGACAAGAACGTGAAGGTTCTGAATGTCGAAGACCCGACATCTCTCGAAGCTGTGGTGAAATACTTTAACGATTAAGAACGTACTTGAAATCTAGGTACAGGTCACGGTTTCTATCAATATTGGATTCCAGGAGGAGGTAGGATATGCTAAAGGGGAAAACAGCAGTTGTTACAGGTGCCAGCAGGGGTATTGGCAGAGCCATCGCTTTAAAGCTTGCTGAACAAGGCGCGAATATTGCGGTGAATTATGTAAGCAGCGAGCAGGAAGGGTTAAAGCTTGCTCAGGAAATTGAAAACTTTGGAGGGCGGGCCTTAGTTCTAAAAGCGGACGTCAGTGTATTCAGTGAAGCGGAACAATTGATTGCGATGGCCAAAGCAGAATTTGGAACCATTGATATTCTGGTCAATAACGCAGGGATAACCCGCGACGGTTTACTCATGAGGATGTCAGAAGACGATTTTGATCGAGTCGTAGAAGTAGACCTCAAAGGGGTATTCAATTGCACCCGACATGCTGTTCCTATCATGGTCAAACAAAGAAGCGGCAGGATCGTCAATATCACTTCTGTTGTTGGAATTCTCGGAAATGCAGGGCAGGTTAATTATGCAGCGGCCAAAGCCGGTGTTATTGGACTTACTAAATCCCTGGCCAAGGAAATCGGCAGCAGAAACATCACGGTGAATGCTGTAGCCCCTGGCTTTATTGAGACAGATATGACGTCAGGATTATCGGATAAAGTGAAAGAACTGACCAAAGAAAGCATTGCTTTAAAGAGGTTTGGTAAACCGGAGAATATCGCCGATACGGTTTTATTTCTAGCTTCAGACGCCGGTGAATACATTACCGGCCAGGTCATAAGCGTTGACGGCGGAATGGCATTTTAGGAGGAGACCAACAATATGAGAACACGCGTAGTTATTACTGGA
The DNA here is from genome assembly GCA_023667845.1 of Dehalobacter sp. Taxonomy (NCBI): domain Bacteria; kingdom Bacillati; phylum Bacillota; class Clostridia; order Eubacteriales; family Desulfitobacteriaceae; genus Dehalobacter; species Dehalobacter sp. The sequence continues at coordinate 9,559 of JAMPIU010000143.1, forward strand.
ATTGGGGCGGTTACTCCGCTTGGCAACGATGCAGCCACATTCTGGCAGGGCATCAAAGAGGGAAAATGCGGAATAGGTCCGATCACAGCCTTTGATACGACGGACCATAAAGTAAAAATTGGTGCTGAGATCAAAAATTTTGATCCTGAAATGCATTTGGACAAGAAAGAAGCCAAACGGATGGACCGCTACTGCCAGTTGGCAGTGGTGGCGGCAGAGCAGGCTTATGAAGACGCGGGTCTGAAAGCAGCCGAGATCGACCCGGAAAGATTAGGTGTTTTGGTTGGATCGGGGATAGGCGGTCTGCTAACGATCGAAGAACAGCACAGCAGACTGACCGAGAAAGGGCCTGGCAGGGTTTCCCCTTTCTTTATTCCGATGGCGATCAGTAATATGGCTTCAGGGAATATTGCGATCAAGCTTGGTGCCAAAGGAATTAACTACAGTATTGTCACAGCCTGCGCTTCGGCAACGCATTCCATCGGTGAAGCTTTTTGGAAGATCAGAGACGGTCAGGCGGATATGATTGTTACCGGTGGTGCCGAAGCCCCGATTACGCCTCTAGCGGTAGCCGGATTTACTTCCATGACCGCTTTGAGCAACAGCAATGATGTCAACAGGGCTTCCATCCCGTTTGACAAGGAGCGGGACGGGTTCGTGATCGGTGAAGGTGCGGGTATTTTGGTTCTGGAATCTTTGGAGCATGCTAGAAAGAGGAATGCAAGAATCTATGGCGAAGTAGTTGGTTACGGAGCTACCTGCGACGCCTACCATATGACCGCACCTGCACCGGGAGGGGAAGGCGCGGCCAGAGCGATGAAGCTTGCCTTAGCTGATGCCGGAATTGGTCCGGAAGAAATATCCTATATCAATCCGCATGGAACAGGTACACCGTACAACGACAAGTTTGAGACGGAAGCGATCAAAGCCATATTTGGAGAAAAAGCTTATCAAATACCGGTGAGTTCGACAAAATCAATGACCGGTCATCTACTGGGAGCAGCAGGAGCTATAGAGGCGATTATCTGCGCCAAAGCACTGCAGGAGGGCTTTGTACCACCGACGATCGGCTATCAGGTTAAAGATGAGGAATGTGACCTGGATTATGTGCCGAATTGCGGGCGTAACATGGATTTGACCTACGCTCTATCCAATTCGCTTGGATTTGGCGGCCATAATGCTACCATTATCTTAAAAAAATGGTTAGAGGGATAAAGTGATGGATTTAAAAGAAATTCAAGAACTGATAAAAATGGTGGATGAGTCCGGGCTGACTGAATTTGAGCTTAAGCAAGAGGATTATAAAATTGTTTTGAAGAAAGAAAAGCTTCAGCCTATGTTTCAGCCTGCGTTTCAGCCGGTGCAGAGCTTTATGACCGGGGCTGCAGCCGGAAGAGAGACTGCGGCTCCGGAACATCCAAGTTCTAAAATTGAAGCGTCGCAGACGATTAATGCACCGATTGTTGGAACCTTTTACCTGGCACCGTCGCCCGGAGAGAAACCCTTTGTCAGCGCGGGTAGCAAAGTCAAAAAAGGAGATACGCTTTGTATTGTCGAGGCGATGAAGCTGATGAATGAGATTGAAGCTGAAGAAGACCTGCAAATTCTTAGCATTCTGGTTGATGACGGGCAAATGGTCGAATTTGGCCAACCGCTGTTTGAAATTAATACCAAGTAGCGGCAAGGATGCAAGCGGAACTATTGTGGAGGTAAAAAGGTGCTGAACATCAAAGAGATTCAGGAGATCATTCCGCATCGATACCCGTTTCTTCTTCTGGACCGAGTCGAAGAGCTAGAAGAAGGTAAAAGGGTTGTTGCTTATAAAAATGTTACGATCAATGAGTATTTTTTTCAGGGACATTTTCCGCAAGAACCGGTAATGCCCGGTGTACTCATTATTGAAGCGCTGGCTCAGGCCGGTGCGGTAGCTTTATTAAAAATGGAAAAATATCAGGGTAAGCTCGCTTACTTTACCGGAATTGACAATGCCAAGTTCCGAAGGAAGGTATTTCCTGGTGATGTGCTGAGGCTGGAAGTAGAAATCATAAAAATCAAAGGTCCTGCCGGCATCGGCAAAGCCCTTGCCACGGTTGACGGGGAAAAAGCTGCCGAAGCCGAAATCAAGTTTTTTATCAGTTAATAAAGTTGGTGGGTGAAAACTTGTTCAAAAAAATACTCATTGCCAACAGAGGCGAAATAGCGGTCCGGATTATTCGGGCCTGCCGGGAAATCGGAGTTGCAACAGTTGCGGTTTATTCGGAAGCCGACAGGAACTCCCTGCATGTGGATCTTGCTGATGAGACGGTTTGTATCGGGCCGGCCAGAGCAAGGGACAGCTATCTGAATACCAAGAATATTATCAGTGCAACGGTTCTGACGGGCGCGGAAGCCATTCATCCGGGATTTGGCTTTTTGGCGGAAAACAGCAAATTTGCCGAGATGTGCAAAGCGTGCCATATCGCATTTATCGGTCCTGACCCGGAAGTGATTGAAATGATGGGAAATAAAGCTAAGGCTCGGCAGATCATGGGCCAGGCGGGTGTCCCTATCGTTCCTGGTATTGAAGGTGTGTTGGCTAATTTTAAACAGGCAGAGGCTTCTGCGGAGCGTATTGGTTATCCAGTCATGCTGAAGGCATCGGCAGGCGGCGGAGGCAAGGGTATCCGGATTGTCTGGAGCCGGGATGAACTGAAAAAGGCTTATGATATGGCCAAGAAAGAAGCCCAAGCTGCCTTTGATGATGATTCGATGTATTTGGAGAAATATCTGGTGGAGCCGAGACATATCGAATTTCAGATCCTGGCGGACCACTATGGAAATGTCATTCACCTCGGAGAAAGAGACTGTTCAATCCAGCGCAGAAATCAAAAAGTCATTGAAGAGGCTCCTTCAACCGTCCTGAGTGACGAGCTCAGGCGGAAAATGGGGGATACAGCTGTCCGCGCTGCTCAAGCGGTAGGTTATAAAAGCGCCGGGACCATCGAATTTTTAGTTGACAACAACGGTGGCTATTACTTTATGGAAATGAATACCCGTATCCAGGTCGAGCATCCTGTAACCGAACTGGTTACAGGAATTGATATTGTGAAGGAACAACTGAAAATTGCCTCGGGAGAACAGCTAAACATCCGGCAGGACGACGTGCATATTCAAGGCCATGCCATAGAATGCCGAATCAATGCGGAAAATCCCGCACTCGGGTTCAGGCCGTCTCCCGGCAAAGTGAATATCCTTCTCTGGCCCGGAGGAAATGGCGTAAGACTGGACAGCGCACTCTACAACGGCTATGATATCCCGCCGACCTATGATTCGATGATCGCGAAACTGATTACGCATGGCCAGGACAGGAATGAAGCCATCAGTAAAATGCGCAGGGCCCTTGATGAGTTTATCATTGAAGGCATTGACACGAATATTGAATTTCTGTTTCAGATTCTGAATAACCCGAAATTTAGGAGCGCAGAAATTGACACATCCTTCATTGCCAAAGAATTTGACTATGGAGCGTAATGACAGCCAAAAAAAATGATTACGGTTGGTGTTCATGTTTAAATTAAACAGGGTTTTTAAGAAACCGCGTTATCTAACCATACAACAGAATAATAGTCAGCCGGCACCGGCGGAGATAGAGGGGCAGGGGGAAAAGAGTGTTTTGCCTGCCATTCCGAACGGGCTGTGGACAAAATGCCAGAATTGCGGAGAGACAGTTTACACGAAGGATCTCAGTAACAATAACAAGGTCTGTGTCCGCTGCGGCTACCATTTCAGGATGGGAGCCTGGGAAAGAGTCGACTTGATCATGGACACCGGTACATTTAAAGAAATTAATCAGGATATGAAAAGCGTCAATCCGCTGGACTTTGAAGGCTATGCAGAGAAAATCCGCGCTGGCCAGGAGAAGACGGGCCTTTCGGAAGCTGTACTGACAGGGTATGGCAAGATTCATGGCCAGGATGCTGTGATTACGGTGATGGATAGTAACTTTATGATGGGCAGCATGGGTTCGGTCGTTGGCGAGAAAGTGGCCCGGGCCTTTGAATTCGCTGCTGAAAGGAAAATGCCGATCATTGCTTTTACTGCTTCAGGTGGGGCCAGGATGCAGGAAGGAATGTTTTCCCTGATGCAGATGGCGAAAACATCTGCAGCCGTTGGCAGACACAGTCGGCAGGGAGGACTGTATATCGCGGTTCTGACAGACCCGACAACGGGCGGCGTCACGGCCAGCTTCCCGATGCTGGGAGATATCATTTTGGCGGAACCGGACGCACTGATCGGCTTTGCCGGCAAGAGGGTCATTCAACAGACCATCAGGCAGGAGCTGCCGGAAGGTTTTCAGAAAGCAGAATTTCTTCTGGAACGCGGTTTTATTGATAAAATCGTGGCCAGAGAGGACCTTAAACTAACCTTGTCTCGCCTGATTAAGCTTCATTACAGGCGTTAAGCAAAAAGACGGAGTGTGGCTATGCTCGAGCGGGAAAAAGAATTAGCGGAACTGAATAATAAGCTGAGTGATTTAAGGAAGCTTGCTGAAGATAAGCAAGCCGACTTTTCATCAGAGATTGAGGGATTAGAAGAGAAGCTTACCAGGATGAAAGAGGAAGCATTCTCAAATTTGACGGCGATGGATAAGCTGACCCTGTCCCGAATGGTGGAAAGACCCACCACGCTCGATTATATCGAGAGGATTTTCCACTCCTTTATTGAGCTGCATGGAGACCGGATGTACCGGGATGACCCCTGCATTGTCGGTGGCGTCGCCAGACTGGGCGATCTGCCGGTAACGGTCATTGGCCAGCAAAAAGGCAGAAATACCAAAGAAAATGTCAAAAGAAATTTCGGGATGACAAATCCCGAAGGTTACCGTAAAGCGTTAAGGCTCATGAAGCAGGCGGAAAAATTTCACCGGCCAGTGATTTGCTTTATTGATACACCAGGCGCTGATCCTGGTATCGGGGCGGAGGAACGGGGCCAGGGAGAAGCGATTGCACGCAACCTGATGGAAATGGTCAGTCTGCGGACGCCTGTTATTTCCATTGTTCTGGGAGAAGGAGGCAGCGGCGGGGCGTTGGCCTTGTCGATCGCAGACGAGATCTGGATGCTGGAGCATTCGATCTATTCCATACTGTCTCCTGAAGGTTTTGCCAGTATCCTTTGGAAGGATTCCTCCAGAGCAAAAGAGGCAGCCCGGATCATGAAGATTACTGCTCAGGATTTGCAGCAAATGGGCCTGATCGACATGGTTCTGCCGGAGCCTTTGGGCGGTGCCCATCATGATCCTGAGGCGATGGCTGTCGTGATCAAGGAACATTTGTTAAAGGTCCCGTTCAGAACCATGCTGGAACAACTCGACGATGTTCTTGAAAGGCGTTATCAGAAATACCGCAGGATAGGGGCTTATACCGAGTCATGAACGAATCTCTCAGCCCTGAAAAAATAACACAATATCTCCGGACAACTTTTCTGGGAAGAAAGATCCTCTGTTTTGACGTGCTGGACTCCACCAACTGTGAAGCAGCCCGCAGAGCTTTGGCTGAAGAAGAAGGAACTGTGATCATCAGTGAACAGCAGACGACCGGCCGGGGACGTTTTGGCCGAAAGTGGCAGTCACCGGGAGGCAAGGGGATCTGGATGTCAATCATTTTGAAACCTCAACTCCCGCCGGATGTGATACCCCAGCTGACGCTGGCCGGCGCAGCGGCAGTATGCCTGGCAGTGGACGAAGCAGCTATTTCTTTCCCTGGAAGAGGAATCACCATCAAATGGCCAAATGATCTATTCCTGAACGGAAAGAAGGCCGGAGGGATTCTGACGGAAATGTCGGTCAGCAGCAGGCGGACCCCGGTAGTGGTGATCGGCATCGGTCTGAATGTGAACCTCGCTGAAACGGATTTTCCTGATGAACTGAAATCCACAGCGACTTCTTTACGTCTCGAGACGGGCGGGGAACACGACAGGACCAGGCTGACAGCCGGGATCCTAAATGGATTTGAACCGCTTTACCTGGAATACCTCAGAACGGTTGATTTGGGCAGGATCTTAACCATCTGCCGGGAGCGTTCCGAAGTCATAGGCAGAAAAGTGGTCCTCGAAAACAGGGAGGGGCCGGTGCAGACCGCTGAGGTAATCGACCTCGGGCCCAAAGGGGAACTGGTCGTAAGGCTGGCGCAGACCGGGGAGATCAAAGCGATCATCTCGGGAGAAATTTCTGTGGCCCTACACGATTAAACGAGAAGTACGTTCGCGGTTCCCAAAATGAATACAGTATTTACATGGAAAATGGCATTGAAAACGAAGCGTCCTAATGATATAGTACTGAGAATATAGTTTATTACATGAAAGAACAGAACGGAGGAATGATGATGATTCAAAATTTGCATACGCTCGAAGTTTACCGTCAAAAACGTTTGTCCTATTTCCAATGGCGCACGCAGTCAACGATGTTTGCCAAAATTGCTCTGGCAGTAAGTCTGGCCTGCCTGACTGGCCTGCTTGCTCAGGTGAAAATCTACCTGCCATTTACTCCCGTGCCTTTGGTGGCTTCCCAGATTGGGGTGATCCTGGCTGCTGTGCTGCTGGGTAGAAAATGGGGCGGTATCAGTATGGCAATCTATGCTGTCGGCGGTTTGGCAGGAATTCCGTGGTTTGCGGGTTTCAAAGGCGGAGCGGCGGCGCTTGCTGGGCCGACAATTGGTTATGTGTTTGGGTTTATCCTTGCAGCGCTGTTTATCGGCGGTATGATTGATTCCAGGACCCAAAACCGTAAAGCTTTGCCGCTGACCGGCATTATCCTTTTTGCCCAGCTTGTCCTTGTCTATGTTCCGGGGTTAATATCCCTGGCCATATGGCTTTGGTCGACCGGACAGACAGTCACCCTGGCCGGAGTCCTCTTTATGGGTTATATACCCTTTATTGTCGGAGATATTCTGAAGTCACTCGTCGGATCAGCAGCTGCTAAAGCTATTGTCCCGATGGAAAAATACTAGCACAGCATCGATTTGGGTTAAGATTGGACTAAAGCAGCACTTCAAGAGTAATAAGTACCAGAATAATGACAACAAAGAATGCTGCACGCTGACCATATTTAAATGTATAGGCGTACATGCCGGATCCCCCCCGCAGGCTGATTTGTAAGATATTTGATTTATTTTATTCTATGAAGTCCGGGGAGGCAAGGTGATAAAGAAATAAACCTATGGACATATGAACATATGCGCATAGGTTTATTTTTACGGTTCTAACCCTTTTATTTCAGTTGGATTGGAATTCGAATTTTTTCCTGCTTCTGGCATTAGTTTTTGCACAGTGTCCCTGCAGAACCGGATCCGTTCCAGATCTGCATCCTTCAGAAGGGGATACAGTCCCGGATTGTCCAGAGCAGCTTTGGCTGGTATAACCTCATAAATCAATTGATTATTCAGGCGTTTTTTATTCACCCAAGTAGGAACGGCGTCCGCCTGGAGAACATGATGGGTGTGATCTGGATATACCCTGATCGTCACATTGGCGATGATTCCCTGTTCGGTATAAATGTTATCGACGGTTTCCTGACGCTGATCTGAGATAAAATTTCCCTGAGAATAAAAAACCGGAACAGTTCCATTGTTGTCTGTGGCCAAAAGTTCGAAGGGCTGGAGCACATGCGGATGGCCCCCAAAAATCACATCTGCGCCGCAGTCAGCCAGTACGGAGGCTAAGTCCTGCTGAAAGGTACTAGGCAGTCGCTGATATTCATCTCCCCAGTGCATACACAAAATGACAATTTCCGCTCCGGCCTGTCTTGCTTCAGTGATTCTCGCCTTAATGGTTTGCGCAGAACTGTCAAAATCCTGCGGGTCAAAGGTATCCATCAGTCCGGTCATGTTGACGGGAAGGATAAGACCATTGATGCTCAGGCTGCCGTCATATTGCGGATAGCCGTAGCCAAAATTGACAAACGCCACTTTAACACCTTTAATGTCCTTGATGACATAGGTGGTTTCCTTCTCGGTAGCTTTGACACCGATAATATCCAGTCCCTTGTTTTTGACAACATCGATCGTCCGGTAGAATCCGGTGACATCCTGATCTAAACGGTGGTTGTTGGCTGCGGTAACGATGTCAACGCCTGATTCCTTCAGAGCATCAACGATCGAATCAGGGGTATTGAATTTGGGATAACCGGAATAGCCCTGCTCAGGCCCGGCCAGTGAGGTCTCCAGGTTGGCCACGGTAATATCGGCATTTTCAAGATAGGATTTAACATACTGAAACTGACTGCTGAAATCATATAAACCTGTTGAAGAATCGTAAGCGGCCATATAGACCGTGTTATGAATCAGGATGTCGCCGACGGAAGTGATAGAGATATCCACATAGGAAGGCACCGGCTCCGATTCCGGAAGCGGCGAAGGATTCGGAGGATTTTGAAAAGAAATCTGGTTGGTATATTGGTAGGCGATCATACCGCCCGCAATGAATACGGTAGCAACTGTGCAGAGGAGGATATTCAGGAGTCTTTTTTTCATAAGCATGACCTCAAATGATAATTTTATAATAATTTTTTGATCATAGAATTTTTGATTTATAGTCTGGCTTTGTTAGACTTGTCTGCGAATAGGATGGTTGCTCTTAGTCATTATAATACATTTACTTCAAAGCGAAAACGAATTATAATGACAGGAAGAATAAATGGTGAATGTTATCGCTGAAGGCTTGGTGCCAGCCGAGCTTTCTTTATGATCCAGAGGAGGTAGGGAAATGGAACAAACAGAGTTCATACAATTCGAACAATTTGAAACAAAAATGTTTAAAGAACTGACGCAGAAAGCGATAGACAGTAGTAAAATCAATCCTGAGCTATATAGTAAATATCAAGTAATGAGGGGCTTGCGAGATATTGAAGGCAAGGGTGTTCTCGTCGGTCTGACCGAGATTGGTGAAGTGCACTCCTATATCATAGACGAAGGAGAAAAGATTCCCGTTCCGGGAAGATTAACCTATAGAGGTATCGATATTAATGACATCGTCGACGGCTTTATTAAAGACGAAAGATACGGCTTTGAAGAAACGAGCTATTTGCTTCTGTTCGGGCATCTTCCGAACGCCAAGGAGCTGAAGGATTTTGAACAGATGCTGTCGGCATATCAAAAACTGCCCGAGGACTTTGTCCGGGGTACTATCCTAAAAAGCCCGGGCAAGGATATCATGAATATGCTGGCCAGGAGCATCCTGAGCCTATATTCCTATGATGACAACCCCGATGACAATTCCATCGAAAATGTCCTGAAACAATGCATGAAACTGATTGCCTGGATGCCTTTGCTGGCCGTGTATGGCTATCACTCCTGTGCGCATTATCATGGAAACAAGAGCCTGTTTCTGCACAGTCCGCTGCCTCATCTCAGCACAGCGGAAAATATTCTTCACATGCTACGGCCGGACAGCAAATACACCAAGCTTGAGGCCGCCCTGCTGGATATTTCCCTGGTCCTGCATGCCGAACACGGCGGTGGGAATAATTCGACCTTTGTTACGCATGTCATTACCTCGACCGGTTCGGACACTTATTCGGTCATGGCTGCTGCTATTGGTGCCTTAAAAGGTCCCAAGCATGGAGGCGCCAATATTAAAACCTACAATATGCTTGAAGACATTAAACAAAATGTCACAGACTGGCAGGATGAGGATGAAATCAAGGCTTATTTAATGAAGATTATGAATAAACAGGCTTTTGACAGGTCTGGTCTTATTTACGGGATCGGCCATGCAGTCTACTCGATTTCTGATCCGAGGGAAGTCCTGCTTAAAGAATATGCCGGGAAGCTCGCTCAGGAGAAAGATCTGGCCGAAGAGTTTGATTTATTCTGTAGAGTGGAAAGACTTGCTCCGGATATTGTCCTGGGCCATAACAAGTCAGGCAAAGTCATCAGTGCCAATGTGGACTTTTATTCCGGTTTTGTATATAAAATGCTGGGACTTCCGCTGGAACTGTTTACCCCGATCTTTGCGATCTCCAGAATGTCAGGATGGAGTGCCCACCGGATCGAAGAGATCGTGAATAATGGGAAAATCGTCAGACCGGCCTATAAGAGCGTTGTTCCAAGACGGGAATATATTCCGCTTTCCGGCAGGAATTAGATAGAGATCTTAAAGAAATACGCAGATGAAAAAAAAAGGCGCTGTTGCAAAACGAACATATCGTTCGTGGGCAACAGCCTATTTTTATTGCGGAAAATACAGGCTAATCTTTAAAAATAAACGATTACATAAGACCAGAGACTGGGCTATGCAATGTACATCCAGCGACAAGCGGAGCACGGATTGCGCAGCGCAGCAGTTTGCGCCATGGAGGGCGCAACTGCCGAAAGCGGTTGTACATTGCGTAGCCCTACCTTCTTTGGTTTCTTTGTCTTTTAATATTAAAAAAGGCGGTGTCGCCAACTACTTTAGTAGTTTTGCAGCACCGCCTTGCTTTTTGCTTAGAAATATTAACTTTGATGCGCTCTCTGATATTCTTTGACTTGAAGGCTTTCATACAGCAGCTGATCAGCCAACCCTACGATACTGCCCGGAGAAAGCTGTCGGGCCAAGTCCGAAGCATTCTCCCGCATTTCTTCAAGCAAACCGGGATTTAGACAGAAACTGTCGATCAGGGGATTAAGTTCGGAAATCCTTGATGTTCTGACAGCAACACCTGCTTTAACTAGAATCTCGGTATTTTCTTCTTCTTGTCCCGGAATAAAAAATGGAATAATGATGGGGATATTTTTATTGATCGCTTCCGAGGCAGTCAGACCGCCGGGTTTTGTGATAATCACATCGGACTGGTCCATCAGGTCATAGATGTTCGATGTGAAACCGTAAATGACGACATCTTTGTCGTTAAAGGTACCTGCGTACTTTTTCGCAAGATCAGTCCAAAGTTTGCGATTACTTCCGCATACGACCAGGATGCGAAGATGATGCCGGTTTTCCATAAGCGTTTTCAGGCATTTTCTGATATAGGGGATGCCCATGCTCCCGCCCATGATCAGCAGTGTAAATACATCATTGTTTCTGACAAGGCGGGGCTGGCGGAATTCTTCCCGTACCGGAATGCCGAAAATGTGTATTTTGTTTTCAGGAACACCTTTTTCCGTAAGCGTATCCTTGGTGTAAGGTGAACCAACAATGTAGGCATCAACAAAACTATTCACATAAAACTGATGGGCCATATAATCTGTAACCAGCGAAATAAAAGGCAGATTTAAGCGTCCGGATGCTTTTAAATAGGAAACAACACCGACATGAAGAGGATGGGTGGTAATAAGCAGGTCGGGCTTGTACTCCTGAATCAGCTGTTCGATGACACTATCCATGGCCCTGTTTAAAATTCTTTTGACATTTTTATTTAAGAACTCATTATAGGTAATCTTATATAGTTTACCGTACATTTTCGGTAATCTTGTTGCGAGTATATGATAACCGTCATCGATAAGGGCTTCCATGATCCAGCTTTCCTCTTTTTTTAAGGGTTCTACAATCCGGACGGAATAGCCTGAAGCTTCAAGCTCCTTTTTCAGACAGTCTGCGGCCTGATTGTGTCCGTGTCCTGTAGACGCAGAGAAAATCATTACTTTAGGCACGAATATTCTCCCTTCAAATAAAAGCATAAGATGCTGAAAGTTATCCTTATACATTATAACAGTTTATGGTCGATAACCAACAAAAATTTATTTATTATTTTTTGGCAAATAGGAATAACCACACAAGCAACTTTCTGGCAGGAAGACATAAACGCCCCTATGATCAGTCTGTGGGCCACAGTTTCGAGATCTACTAATGCTGAAAGTCAATCTGTACAGACTTTTTCTCCCTGCTGTCTGTCTTGGGCAGGAATACATTCAGAACGCCGTTTTTATAAATTGCCCTGACATTATCAATGGAAACGGCCGCCGGAAGAGAGACGGAGCGGCGGAATTGACCGGTATACCTTTCTTTTCTGTGTAGGCGATCTTCCTGAATCACGTGCTGTTCGCGGTTTAAAGTGCCGCTGATGGTTATCATGTTGTTTTCAATCTGAATGCTTACATCTTCTCTTCTCTGCAGTCCTGGCAGATCGCAGGAAACAATGATCTCTTCGTCGGTTTCATAGACGTCGGTAAATGGAACGGCCAAGCGCGGAGCGAACTCATCTTCGAAAAAAGTAAACGGAAAACTATAAAGCCTATTGATTTCACGGCGTATCTGATCTGCATTCCGCATTGGATGTAATGGTATAAGATTCATATTTCCGCCTCCAGTATTTATGGATTTGTATCAAATGCTTTTATCCATTATACTAGGATTATTTTAACCTGACAGATGATTTATATACCGTCTCGATGTTTAGACAAACGTACTATTGGCAATTAATCAAATAATATGAATGAAATAGTTTGAACAAAGAAATGACCAAAATTTGCCCAAATTATTTGACCTTTATTGACCTTTGTAATAAAATAGAGACATATCAAAATTAACAATCAATGATGGAGGGAATAAATATGAGTTATCTTATCCCGATGGTAGTTGAACAAACGAATCGCGGTGAACGTTCTTACGACATCTATTCTAGGCTCCTCAAAGACCGTATTATCTTCCTGGGCGGAGCAATCGATGATAACGTTGCCAATGTTGTCGTTGCGCAATTGCTTTTCCTGGAAGCGGAAGATCCTGAAAAGGACGTTTTCATCTATATCAACAGCCCCGGAGGGTCAATTACTGCCGGGATGGCCATCTACGACACGATGCAGTATATCAGGCCTGATGTACAGACCATTTGTATTGGAATGGCCGCCAGTATGGGTGCCTTCCTGCTTGCCGCCGGCACGAAAGGAAAGCGTACTGCCCTGCCGAATGCTGAGATTTTGATCCACCAGCCGTTAATTGCCGGGGGAGGTTTATCGGGGCAGGCTACAGAAATTGAAATTCACGCCAAACAGTTGCTGAAAACGAAAAACAAAATGAACAGGATTCTCGCCGAAAGAACCGGCCAGCCTTTGGACAAAGTCCAGCAGGATACGGACCGTGACTACTATATGTCCGCTGAAGAAGCCAAAGAATACGGAATTGTTGACCGGGTACTGGAAAAAGCAGCGCTGCTCGAGCAAAAAAAGAAAAACCCGCTAAAATAGAATCTCTTAAAAAAATCTTAATTTTCATAAAAAACTTTGAAGAAAATCCTGGATATCGAAAACGCCTCATTTGAGTAATCATTTGAGGCGTTTGACGTCCACGGATGGACTAATGCCGCGGTTCCATGGAGGGAAAGGAGCGGCAAGTCCACGGATGGACGAATGCCGCGGTTCCATGTAGCAAATAGGAGCCATTCAGAAAAAAACATAAAAGTAAGATAAATTCGGCATACTAAACTCGGATTGTTCAAAAACAACCAAAGCAACAATAAAAAAGGAGGAAAAATCTTGCAGAGAATTCGAAAAGCAGTCATACCCGCGGCTGGATTGGGTACAAGATTTCTTCCTGCGACCAAAGCTCAACCCAAAGAAATGCTGCCAATCGTAGACAAACCGACTATTCAGTACATCATTGAAGAAGCGGTTCAATCCGGTATTGAAGATGTCATTATTGTCACAGGAAGAAACAAAAGAGCCATTGAGGATCATTTTGACCGTTCTGTAGAACTTGAACTATTTCTAAAAAACGGAGAAAAGTCCGAATTGCTCGATATGGTCAAACATATTGCTGAGATGGTCGATATCCATTATGTCCGCCAAAAAGAAGCTCTGGGGCTTGGTCATGCCGTCTACAGTGCCAGAAGATTTATTGGCAATGAGCCGTTTGCCGTTCTTTTGGGAGACGACGTAATCTATTCGGATGAGCCTTGTCTGAAACAAATGATTAGGTACTACGAGCTTTATAACAGCAATTTGATTGGCGTACAGGAAGTACTGCCGGCAGAAGTGTCCAAATACGGGATTATTGATGGCAGCAGAATATCTCCGAGACTGTACAAGGCGGAAGCCATGTTTGAAAAGCCGGCCCCGGAGGAAGCGCCAGATATTCCGCTTGCGATCATGGGCCGGTATATTCTTAATCCGGAAATTTTTGATATCCTCGCGGAATTGCCTCCGGGAAGAAATGGAGAAATTCAGCTGACGGATGCAATTGCGCAGTTGAGCAAGGTTCAGGATGTGTATGCCTACAATTTTGAAGGGAAAAGATATGATGTCGGGGACAAACTTGGTTTTGTCAGAGCAACCATTGAATTTGCGTTAAGACATGAAGAAATTGGCGAAAGCCTGATGGATTATCTGACCGATATTGTCAGCCGGTATCAGAAAGAAGGTCAGGAGCTTCGCCTGCTTTCAGCAGGCAATAATTTGGACAAACTTTATGATATTAAGAAGAATTACAGTTAACCGGGTAAGTAAATGGATGATGCCCGGAAAAAACGGCGGAAAATAAAGTACTTTCACAGAAAATAGGTTGTTTACTATCCTCAATGTGACAAGCTTTTCTCTTTGCTATTGGTAATATTATACAGAAAATACCTATAGTAAGGAGGAAAAAGGATGAATTTCAGCCGCAAAAGCATCCTAACTCTTGCAGGGGCTGTTGTTCTGGCGGGGGTAATCATTATTGGCGGAATTTATGGGCCCACTGCCTGGAAAGTATTTCGTGGCCAGGTAGTTGGACCAGAGGACCAAGTGGTTATCCAGACGCCCCCGGTCAATTATGCCGGTGGAGAGACGGATGCTGATCAGACCATTGCTCAGGGTGAAGAAAGTACGGTTTCACCCAATACCGGGGGAACACCGGCTGCAGAAGGTACTGCAGGAGATACCGTTACAGCACCCAATCAGGCTGACGGCACAGACGATTCTGCCAGCAGCACGAATGAAGTCAAAAAGTACAGGGAACCGGATCTGAGTCTTTTGAATATTGCGCCTTCGCTTGAGGAGTATTTTGGCGAGAGAGCGCTCAGCGATGCATCCAGGACTCTTGCCTTCGGAGCCGCCTGGAACATCCACCAGTACACGGATGGTTATCTGTACGGTGTCACTGCAGGGCCTCAGATGAACGAACAGGATATTAAGAAGTACATTGTTTTCCATAAGACCTTATGGGAAAAGCAAATGGAAAATGAGGTCAATTCCAGTCAGGCGTCCACCTTTGATGTATATTTCAGGAATCTTCTGAATAGAGGGATCGATGCCTTTGACAGTAAGGACAAAGTAAGAATTGAACAATTCCATCTCGAGATTCATGATTTGGACGCGCATCTGCTACGGGATGATATGAGTTCCAAGGTTTACGGGGCAACTCCTTTTGCCACGAAACGTTCTGAATAGCATTCCTAATGCATTGATAGGCGCCTGAAACAACATTTGAAGCGCTTCTAAAAAAGTTATCCTGTCTCAAACCTCCTTGAGATTAGGATAACTTTTTTGATCTTTAAACGTTGACAATTCTAACAAATCATGTACAATAATAAATACTTAGATAATTGTCTAAATATCTAAATATCTATTAAAATTAAGGAAGTGGATCACAAATGTCGCCGTATAATGATACGTTTAAAGCTTTGGCTGATCCGACCCGAAGAGAAATGATCCGCTTTTTGAAAGAACGAAATATGACGGCAGGGGAAATTGCAGATCAATTCAAGATCTCCAAACCAAGCATCTCCCATCATTTAAATATTTTGAAGCAGGCCGGGCTGGTTACAGATGAAAGAAAAGGGCAGACCATCGTCTATGCATTGGATACCTCTGTGTTTGAAGAAGTCATGCGGATGATGTTTGATTTGTTTTACAGAAAAGAAGAATCAAAAGATAAACAAACAAATAAATAAACAAACAGATGAATCATAAGAAAGGGTGCTGGTGCAATGTCGGAGAATAAAGAATTATGGATGCGCAGAATGCTTATTTTTGGCAGTCTGATGGTTCTCATAAGTTTGGCGGTTAGCTTGGTTGTTTATCCCCGTCTCCCGGATAAAGTTCCGGTGCACTGGAATGCAGCCGGAGAAATCGACGGCTGGGGCAGTGCCTTTCAGGGAGCTTTCCTGTTTCCGCTGATGATGGCAGCTATGCTGATCCTGCTCGTTTTCCTTCCGAAAGTGGATCCTAAGAAAAAGAACTATAGCCGGATGAGCAAACCGTATACCATCATTGTGCTTGTCATAATGCTGTTTTTTATGTTGATTCATTTTGGCTCGCTGGGCACGGCGCTCGGGTATTTTAACAGCTTTCCTTCCTTGATTCAATTGGGAGTCGGTGCCTTGTTTGTAATTATTGGAAACTATATGGGCAAACTAAAGCATAATTACTTTGCCGGAATCAAGACTCCATGGACGCTGGCCAATGAGCAAGTCTGGTACAAAACGCACCGGATGGCAGGACCGCTCTGGGTCATTGGCGGACTGATCTTTATGGCGGCAAGCTTCCTGCCTGCCCAGTTTCTGACCGTCACAGTGATGATTGTCATTGCAGTCCTGCTTATCGTTCCAATTGGATATTCTTATTGGATCTTTAAGAGATTGGATAAGGAAGAATAGGTCCACAATCCTGTAATAAAAATAGGCTGAAGTATGTTTAAAATCCCCGCAGAACGGATAGAATGGAAATAGTTACCATTCTATCCGTTGTTGAGGGGATTGTGATTTTATGCGTAAAAAATTTTGGTTGGTTACAGTACTGGTATTTGTTCTGGGGGTGTGCCTCGGCGCAGGAGGACACTTTTTATGGTCAACGACATTGAACCCGGAAGTAAATTCTCCGGCTGAAAAGGACAACGCAGCCAAAGTAGGCACCGTTCAGAGCGGTGATGCTGTTCAGAATGTTCTTCCGGACCTGTTTGCCGAAGGAAATAGCACTGTTGATGGGATAGCTGATGGTACAAATGACGGTACAAATAACAGTACTGACGAAAGTACAAGTGCCTTGACTGAGGCAGAACAGGAAGCAATTATTGCACAGTATAAGCAGGGGCTGGGAATGCTTTTTGATGCCTGGAAAGCCAAAGATATGACTGCGTTCAGAACTGCGATTGCCAATGCTTACACTGGAGACTTGATGGAAAAGCATATCCAGAAGGCAGAAGAGTTTATTTCCAGAGGAATCGGACTGGATGTCGGCAACATCATTTTTGATGACGTGCAAATCGAATCTGCCGACAAATTCTCAGCAACAGTCAATGCCGTTTACTGTTACACTGCCAGAGATTATGACCTGGATGAGCAGTACCCGTTGGGGGAAGAGCAGGAACATCAGGTCCATGTCAGAGCGAATCTAATTAAAATCGGTCAGAATTGGCTGATTACGGGCGAAACGGCAATATAGCAGACGGAGTATTGCAGGATTTAACTGAACGATGGCGAATTCTAGGAGATGAAAAAATTTTGTCTTAAAAAGATTAAGACAGGGAGAGAAACAGATGTTCAAAAGAAAGCCAAGGGCGCTTGCGGTTCTGTTGATCGTATTATTGGTTTTGCCGGTCTATAGTTCCGGTGCATCCGGGGCAGAGATTCAGACGTATCAAAATCCTCCCCTGGAAGTCATTGCCCAGAAGCTTGAGACGATTTCTAGAAACAAGGGAATTCCGAGCGTACTGCTAAAAACAATTGCCTATTGTGAATCGGGTTGGAGACAGTTCGATCAAAATGGTGAAGTGGTAACCGGCAGCACCGACGGAACTTCGAATCCTGCCCTCGGAATCATGCAGATTACCAGTTATGATCCCGGAGATACCGAAGAAGTTAATAAGCTTAAATATGATATTGATTATAATATTTCCCGCGGCGCGGATCTGCTGAATCAAAAATGGCAGATGGTGCCGAAGATTGGTGATGGGGACCGCAACAAGCTGGAGAATTGGTATTTCGCGCTTTGGGCCTATCATGGCTGGTTAGCGTACAACAACCCGAATAATGCCGCTGCCAGAGGCGAGGTACCTTATCAGGACGCGATCATTCGCAAAGCCGCGACAGCATATTTTCCGGGCCTGGTCTCACCTGTCCAAATCACGCCGGTTCCCGCCGAACTTCTGCCGCTTGGCACGCTGCCGAGCAGCAGTCAGATCTGGAATACGCCTGAACCGTATACCCTGGGAGACTTAACTTCCAGTACGGTTGGCACAACCACCCGAATTTCAGGTCAGGACAGGATAGACACGGTCAATCAAATTGCCTTGAACGGATGGTCGAGTGGGGCCCAGACCGTCATTATAACCCGTTCGGATGCATTTCCTGATGCTCTGGCCGGCGTGCCTCTGGCTAAAAAATATAATGCACCGATTTTGCTCACAAACCCGGATCAGCTTGATCAGGGTGTCATTGAGGTGTTGAATACCTTAATGCCCACAAAAGTGATTATTCTGGGTGGAGAGAAGGCCGTCGGCAAATCAGTCGAGACTAGACTCAAGGCCGTTTTGACCTGGACCTCTGATGTTTCCCGGATTGCCGGGGCGGATCGTTATCAGACTGCGGTACTGATTGCCGCTGATTTCCCCAAAGATGCCAGCGTGGCTATTGCTACGGGTATGGATTTCCCGGATGCGTTAAGCCTGGCCACAGCTGCAGCTGCGAACGAGATGCCTCTGCTGCTGACTTCAACCCGAAGCCTGCCTGAGGTTACCAGACAGGACTTAAGCAAACGTTCACCGGGAAAAATCTATATTGGCGGCGGGGAAAAAGTCATTACTGCTGAAGTAGTGACAGCCCTGACTCAGACAACCGGATTGTCTGTGGGGAATATTGTTCGTTTTGCCGGGAGCAACCGTTACGAGACTTCGGTGATGATTGCGGAAGCGTTCTTTCCCAGTACGCAGGAGATTTATATGGCTACTGGACTCGATTTTGCAGATCCTCTCGCCGCTGGCGCCCTGGCTGCAACGAAGAATGCCTGTCTATTGCTGATTTCTCCGCAGGGCTTCACGACAAACGGGCCAACAGAAAATTATCTAAAAAAGATGGCTTCTTCCACAAATGTTAAAGTGATCGGCCCGGAAGCTTCTATTTCTGAATATACGGTTACCCGTGTAAAATATTTACTCAGACAGATGTGATTGATAACATAAATCAATGATAGATTAGTCAAAAATCTGTTAGTAATTCGTCCATAACCAGCCAATTTGATGAGAAGGGGTCGCAAGCAAGATCATTCATTAAATGGAATAATATTGACCTTTTCCGGCAAGCAGCACTTCTTGTCGGAATTTTGTTTATGAGCGTTTATGCGGCTTCCAGCGATTTGGAAAAATTTTGGGGAAGGAAAATCTGTCTCTAAGACGAATTTATTTACTCTAAACCTCTTTTGTGACGGCTACGAAGATGGCATACGATGTGCCTAGTGTCGAATGCGTCAGGATGACAAAGCATTTGACTGGTCTAATGCCGCGACGTCCATGGATAGACTCGTGCAGCGTTGCCACGGACGGCAAAGAGCTGTCGGGGCCATGAATGGTAAGGAGCGGCGGTTTCTGTGTTTCTGATTAGGAGGTAATTAATGCGTTCGAAAAAATATATCCGGTTATTACTGGCCGTGCTTTTCAGTATTTTGCTGCTGATTCCGGCCAGGCCGCTGCCTGTTCAGGCAGCAAACCAGAATCCTACTCCCGAGGAGATATCCCAGATATTTGACCAGGTGGCTCTGGAGGAGAAAGTTCCTGCGGAGATTCTCAAAGCGATTGCGTTCAAAGAATCAGGCTGGCGTCAATGGAACAGTTCGGGTAATGTTGTGACGGGAGGCTCAGGCAGCAGGCCTTACCTCGGTATTATGCAGATTGGGGTATATGATCCTTCCGATTCGGAGACGATTAACCACCTGAAAACAGATATTGCCTATAATATTGCCTACGGGGCTGAAGTCCTGAAATCTAAGTGGAATATGACCCCGACGATCGGAGACGGCGACCCCGGAAAACTGGAAAACTGGTATTTTGCGATTTGGGCCTACAACAGCTGGTCTACCGTCAATAATCCGAATACTGCGGCTGCTTCAGGCAGAGTAGCCTACCAGGATAAAATTCTGAAACTGATTGCCACCGATTATTATGAGGGGCTGACTGATCCTGTCAGTATCACACCGGTGTCGAAGTCTCTGCTGCCGGCGGGGACACTGCCGTCAAAGAATTCTGTCTGGAAGACGCCCGAACCGATTCACTATGCCGGTTACACCCTGGGCCTTCCCATGATCTCCAGAAGTCAAAACAATTTGCTGCTCTCAACTGTGAAAAGAATTTCCGGCCTGAACCGGATTGACACAGCTGTAAAAATCGCTTATGAAGGGTGGCCTTACGGCTGTGAGACGGTCGTGATCGCGAGATCCGATGCTTTTGCGGATGCCTTGGCCGGTGTATCCCTGGCGAAACAGAATCATGCGCCAATTCTTCTTACTTCAAGGGACCAGCTCGACCAGCGGGTGGAAAACGCTTTAACAGTTCTGAAACCACTGAAAGTGATTATTCTTGGCGGTGAAACTGCGTTGTCGTCCAGCGTGGAGAACAGATTGAAGGAAGTTGTTACCTGGACAGAAGATTTTGAGCGTATAGCGGGTCAGGACAGATATGAGACCGCAGCGCTCATTGCGTCCCATTTTCCTGAAGGCAGCGGAGTTGCTGTTGCGACCGGATCAAACTTCCCGGATGCTTTAGGCATCGCTTCAGCTGCCGCGGCCAAAGGATATCCGCTGCTATTGACGGCAAAAGACAGCCTGCCGCAGGCCACCGCAGAACTTCTGCAGACCCTGAAACCGTCTGAGTTATATATTGCCGGCGGGGAAGGGGCTGTATCGGCCGGGGTCGCCGGCAGCATCGCTGGTATCGCAGGTCTCTCCGCAGACAAAGTCCGCCGTTTTGCCGGTAATAACCGCTATAATACTTCGCTCGCAGTCGTGCAGTCCCTGTATCCCGATGCCCAAAAAATCTATCTGGCAACCGGGGAGGGTTTCCCGGATGCTTTAGCGGGAGCAGCGCTTGCTGCTAATATGGATACGCCGCTGTTGCTGATTCCGACGGAAGGGCCTGCAGCCGGTTCCGATACCGAGAAATATTTTCAGAGTATCTCGCCGGACGTGGAACTGGTGGTTTTCGGAGGCAAATCCGTCATCAGTGACAATGCGATTATCCGGATCAAATACCAGATGGTTAAAATATAGCATGAGGGGGGACAAGGAGACGGATCTTTGTCCCCCTTTTGAATTGTAAAATGAGGAAAACTGTAGTAAACTGATAAACGGTGAAAACGAATTACGTCCTGAAAGGTCGGAACCGATAGCGTGGCACATCCCAAACGCACCCTATTTTTAATGCTTACCGATGCTTTATTGATTAATCTTGCTCTTTTTTTAAGCTTCTATCTGCGTCTTTCCGAAGAGGCTGATCTGCAGGTGGAGTTTGTCAAATATTTGGGCACTTATTTGAATGCCGCGATTGTATCAACTTTTGTGCTCATCGTGGTGTTTCACTTCTTTGGGTTGTATAAAAATATTTGGCGATATGCCAGTGTCAGAGAGCTTCTTTCTATTGTTTACGCTGTAACCGTCGGTGCGGCGCTCACAGTCATGGTGGTCTATTTTATTTCCCCGCTCAGACTTCCGCATTCTGTCAGCGTTTACTTCTGGCTGATGCTGATTGTTTTAATCGGCGGACTGCGGTTCAGCCAGAGGATGCGCCAGGAGAATGCTATTTTTGCCGTGTCCAACAAATCGCAGCGAAAAGTACTTATCATCGGAGCCGGTGATGCAGGCGTTCTTGCTTTACGGGAACTCAAGAAAAGAGATTTTCAAGAAGGTGTACCCGTCGGTTTTATTGACGACAGCAAAAGCAAAATTAATCTTCATGTTCAAGGATTTCCGGTGTTGGGTTCCCGTGACGACATCCGGCGGATTGTTGAGGACTATGCTGTTGATGAGATTATCATCGCGATCCCTTCTGCCGATGGAGAGACTGTCAGGGAGATCGTGGAAATATGCAAGGAGACACGGGCGATCTTAAAGATTATGCCCGGCGTATACGACATCCTGAGCGGCAAGATTACGGTGAGTTCTTTAAGGGAAGTACAGGTCGAAGACCTGCTCGGGCGTGAACAGGTATCGGTGGATTTGGAAGAGGTGGCAGGTTACCTGAAAAACCAGGTTGTTCTGGTGACCGGTGCCGGAGGCTCCATCGGATCGGAACTTTGCAGACAGATTGTCAAATTTTTCCCCTCAAAGCTTATTCTGGCCGGACACGGGGAAAACTGTATTTTTGATATTGAGCAGGAGTTGAAGAATTCACCAATAGTGACGGAAATTTTTGATATTAAGGATGCCGGTAAGGTTAACCTTGTTTTTGAAAAGTACAAGCCTTACGTGGTTTTCCATGCAGCTGCGCACAAGCATGTGCCGCTGATGGAGGTGAATCCTGAGGAAGCATTGAAAAATAATGTTATGGGCACGAGCAACCTGGCTGCAGCGGCCGACAAAAACGGAGTCAGGACGTTTGTGCTGATCTCCACCGACAAGGCGGTCAACCCTACCAGCATCATGGGTGCATCTAAAAGGATGGCCGAGATGGTCATCCAGGACTACGACAAGAGATCTGAGACCAAGTTTGTCGCCGTTCGCTTCGGCAATGTTCTCGGAAGCCGCGGAAGCGTCATCCCTACGTTTAAAAAGCAGATTATGGCGGGGGGACCGGTAACGGTAACGGATCCTAGGATGACCCGTTACTTTATGACCATCCCCGAAGCAAGCCAGTTGGTCATTCAGGCCGGCGCGATGGCCTCAGGCGGAGAAATTTTTATTCTTGATATGGGCAAGCCTGTGAAGATCGTTGATCTGGCCAAGGACCTTATCCGTTTATCAGGTTTTGAACCGGGTAAAGATATTCAGATTGAGTTTACCGGCGTGAGACCGGGCGAGAAACTTTTTGAAGAAATTCTAACTTCGGAAGAAGGAACGACAGCAACGAAACATAAACGTATTTTCGTAGCAAGGCCCAACCATATTGATCATGAGGCGATTGAAGGACTGGTGCAGAAAATACGCGAACGTGGCAGCTATATGGACAGGGAGGAAATCAACACTTCCATCAGGACGCTTCTTCCTGACTTTAGGAAGACCATTAATACACAGGCAGCGCAGTCCTGACCATCATGAACGCTTGCACCACAGATATAAGGAGGAACTTCTATGCTGGAAGTTAAAAATGTCATTACGCAGAATCATCCTGTTGCCCTGGAACTCAAAAAGAAAATTGAAAACCATACCGCCCGGATCGGCGTGATCGGTCTTGGTTATGTCGGCCTGCCGCTGGCAGTTGAGAAAGGTAAGGTTGGTTTCCCGGTTCTCGGATTTGATATTAATGCCGAGAAAGTTGCCATGGTATCAGCCGGAGAAAATTATATCGGGGATGTCAAGGATGAGGAGCTTAAAGAACTTGTCGATAAAAAGATCCTTCAGGCAACCACTGACTTTGCTAAACTTGCTGACTGTGATGTGGTGATCATTTGTGTGCCAACACCGCTGACCATTACCAGGGATCCGGATATTTCTTATATGAAGGCTTCCGCTGAGGAAGTCGGAAAAACCATTCGTCAGGGACAGCTTGTCACACTTGAGAGTACGACATATCCTGGAACCACGCAAGAAGTGATCCTGCCGATTCTGGAACAGTCGGGGCTTAAAGTTGGGCAAGACTTTTTCCTGGCCTTTTCGCCGGAAAGAGTTGACCCCGGTAACAAGCGTTTTTCAACGAAGAACACCTCCAAAGTTGTCGGCGGCGTAACGCCTTACTGCCTGGAGATTGCTTATACCTTATATGCACAGACCATTGTGAATGTCGTACCGGTTAGCTCACCGGCAGCAGCCGAACTCACCAAAGTATTTGAAAATACCTACCGCGCAGTCAATATCGCACTCGTGAATGAAATGATGCTATTATGCGACCGGATGGGGCTTGATGTTTGGGAGATCGTCGAAGCTGCTTCGACGAAACCTTTTGGCATCCATACGTTTTATCCGGGACCGGGTGTTGGCGGCCACTGCATTCCGATTGATCCGTTCTACCTTACCTGGAAAGCCAGGGAGTATGACTTCCATACCCGCTTTATTGAACTGGCCGGCGAGATCAATGTTGAAGTCTCTTCTTATGTCGTCAATAAAGTATACCGGGCTTTAAATTCCCTGAATAAAAGCGTTAAGGATGCCAAAGTCCTGGTTGTAGGTGTGGCCTATAAGAAGGATATTGAGGATGTCCGCGAATCACCGGCCCTGATCATCATGGAACTCTTGCGCAAGGAAGGCGCCGTATTAAGCTACCATGACCCTTATGTACCGGTGATTGAGCCGCATGGCGGCAGCACGATGCATTTGGAAAGCATCGCGCTAACCCCGGATGTATTGCAGGAGGCTGACTGCGTCTTAATTATTACTGACCACAGTACTATCGACTACGAACAAATCGTCCAATATGCGCCGTTAGTCGTTGATACGCGCAATGCGACCAAAGACGTGCGGCAGATGCGTGAAAAAATATTCAAGATCTAAGTAAAAGAGGCCCTGTTCCCATGATTGGAGAGTGGAATTTTTGACAGAAGACAAAATAGTATTTGGCGTAATCGGATGCGGAAGAATTGCCCCGAAACATACGGAATCGATTATAGCTATCCCCGGCGCAGAGCTGGCGGCTGTCTGTGACATTGTGCCGGAAAGGGCTGAAGATTTTGCCAGCAAGTACAAGGCGCAGCCGTATATGGATTATCACGATCTTTTGAAGAGAGAAGATATCGATATTGTCACGATTGCAACCCCGAGCGGAAGCCATGCGGAAATCGGGATTGCAGCGGCCAGGGCCGGCAAACACGTGATGGTCGAGAAGCCCATGTCTATGACGCTCCGCGAAGCAGATCTGCTGATCAGGACCTGCAGGGAGAACGGTGTCAAACTGGCGGTCATTCATCAGAACCGCTTTAATAAATCAATTAAATTACTGAAAAACGCTTTGGAGGCAGGACGTTTTGGGAAACTGACCCACGGTCAGGCGACTGTCCGCTGGAACCGGGGAATGGACTATTATCTGCAGGCACCTTGGAGAGGGACCAAACTGCAGGATGGCGGCGTCCTGATGAATCAGTCCATTCATAACATTGATTTATTACAATGGATGTTTGGTCCTGTAGAATCCGTTTTTGGCTATACCCATACCGCCTTAAGAAATATTGAAATGGAAGATGTCGCCGGAGCGGTACTGAAGTTTAAGAACGGCGCAATCGGGCTGATTGAGGCTGCTTCCACGATTTATCCAAAGAATATCGAGGAAACGCTGAACGTTTTTGGGGAAACAGGCTCAGCTGTGATCGGCGGGATCGCAGTGAACCGCGTCGAGGTATGGGAATTCCCTGAAAGTGAAGCTGAAAAGGAGCAGATCTTTGCTGCCCAGGAGACCGATCCGCCCAATGTGTACGGATTTGGCCACCGGGAAATCATAGAGGATATGATCCAAGCAGTCAGGACCGGCGGGATTCCGGCAGTTCCTGGGGAAGAGGGACGGAAGGCACTTGAAATTATTTTATCCATCTATAAATGCCAGGAAACCGGGGTACCGGTTAAACTTCCGTTAATTGAAGATTAAAAAAAGCCATGCACTTCCTTTCCGGTTGGTACATATTTGTATAGTACACTAAAACCGGAAAGGAGATAGGAAAAATGAGACCTCCTTATGATGGACCGGGGCCGGGAACATATTCGATGATGCCGGATTATCACCAGACAATGATGCAGGTCGAGCTTGCCGTCAGGCATGGAATGAGAGAAGCGGGGACTGTGAATGTTAGACACGGTGTTATGGAAACAGCCCTTATTGCTTACCTGTTAGGCAAAGGCTTTGACTATTATCAGGCAGTCCGGATCGTAGAATCCTGGGAACGGAATGAAACTTTCCCTATGTAAATGTTATTTATCAAGGTGAAAGTCACTACATGTGAGGATGTTTATGGCAAAACATCCTCGTTTATTTGTATCAGAAAGTATAAGTACCTATTAATACATCTAAAGGCAATTAAGGTTTGGTGCAAGCTAAGTATTCTTAATGATAGTTCTTAGAATATCAATAAATTAAATTGTATAGAAAGAAGGGTTTGATTTGGCAGCTGAGATTCATTCCGGAGCGGTTATCGCGGCTAGCGCTATGATTGGGAAACAGGTGAGCATCGCCCCTTTTTGCGTAATAGGGGAGAATGTCGTGATTGAAGACGGGGCAATACTGGAGCCGGGGTGTGTACTGGCGGATGGAGTGAAGGTCGGTAAAGATGTTAAACTTGGATGCCATGTCACCTTGGGAAATCAGGCAGTTTTGGAAGCCGGGGTTACCGCAGGGGATCATACCGTGGTATATCCGGGGACGGTGATTGGAGAAGGTACGTTTATCGGCAGCAATTCCGCCGTAGGGCGTCCGCCGCGTGCAGCGGCAACCAGTACGGTCAAAAACACGGAAGATCTGCCGCCGCTTAAAGTTGGTAAAAAGTGTACCATTGGCTGCTCATCGGTGATCTACTCCGGTACAGAGCTCGGCGACGGGGTCTTTATCGGAGACAGGGCCTTGGTCCGGGAGCGTTGCACGCTTGGTGATAAAGTTGTTGTCGGCAGCGGCAGTGCTGTCGAGAATAATACCAGGATCGGATCTTTTACGAAGATCCAGACCGGCTCCTACATTACCGCATATATGGAGATTGAAGAAAATGTCTTCATTGCGCCGATGGTGACAACGACGAATGACAATTATATGGGGCGGACCGAAAAACGTTTTAAACATATCAAGGGAGCCGTAATCCGCAGGGCAGCGCGGATCGGAGGAGGAGCGATCCTGCTTCCGGGCATCGAAGTCGCGGAAGAGACATTTGTCGCGGCAGGTTCGCTCATTACAAAAGATACAGTTGCCGGGAAGGTCTACAAAGGATTTCCTGCCAAAGCCGTCCGGGATGTCCCGGAAGATGAGCTGATCTAGCTAATGTATTACCGAGACCTACCAGGATAAACAATTATATTAATTCTTGAAATTAACTCGTGCAGGGTGTACCCTAAATATATTGTCTGCAGTTGCTCCATGCCATCCATGGAATAAGCGAAGCGCCAACGCTATCCAACGCTTACACGGTATGATGAACTCTAAACAAGACAATTTGTATTCATAGGATCTTTGTTCGACATTAGGCCATCCGTGGCCGTCAGAAAGGGAGGATGCATGTGTCAATTCCACTTTTGGACTTAAAGGCGCAGTACTTATCGATAAAAGAAGAGATTGATCAGGCGGTACTCGGGGTTCTGGACTCCTGTCATTTCATTCTCGGACCGAATGTGAAAGCAATGGAGGAAAAAACAGCAGCGTACTGCGGGACAAAGCACGCTGTTGCTGTTGCCAATGGTACGGATGCACTTGTACTGGCTCTCAAAGCCTGCGGCATTGCACAGGGTGATGAAGTCATCACGACGCCGTTTACTTTTTTTGCTTCGGCAGAGGCAGTTGCGAGTCTCGGGGCAACACCTGTATTCGTAGATATTGATCCGGTCACGCTGAATATGGATATTGACCAATTGGAAAGCAAAATTACCTCCAGGACAAAGGCGATTATTCCTGTTCATATTTTTGGCCAGATGGTCAATATGGATAAGGTCATGGACCTGGCCCAAAAATATGAGCTTAAGATTATAGAGGATGCAGCACAGGCGATTGGTGCCGAATTTAAGGGCAAAAGAGCCGGAGCCTACGGAACAGCTGGGACATTCAGTTTTTTTCCGACCAAGAATCTCGGCGGCTATGGTGATGGCGGTATGGTGGTGACCAACTGTGATGAAATTGCGGAAAAGGTCAGACTGTTCCGTTTCCATGGCTCCAAGACAAAATATTTCCATGAAGAGATTGGCTATAACAGCAGACTGGACGAGATCCAGGCTGCTATTCTCCGCGTCAAGTTTCAGTATCTGGATGAATGGAACAAAGCCCGCAGGCAAAAAGCCGAACTGTACGACAGCCTGCTTAAACCGTTGGCAGATCAGGGGAAAGTGATCCTTCCCGGCAAAGACCCGGAGGCCTATCAGGTGTTCCATCTGTATGTCATGAGAGTCCAGCAGAGAGAAAAAGTCATGGAGAAATTGAAGGAAGCAGGCATTGCTTCAGCGATCTATTATCCGCTTCCGCTCCATCTGCAGAAAGCTTTTGCGTATTTGGGCTACAAGGCCGGTGATTTCCCTGAGGCCGAAAAGGCCAGCGAGCATGCACTGGCGATCCCGTGTTATCCCGAACTGACCCCGCAGCAGCAGGAAGAAATTGTACATGTTATCAACGACTGTTTAATACAGAGCTAAACTGGCATGAGACTTAATATTCTTGAAATCAGTCTGGGAGCCACAGTTCCGCTGTAAGCGGAGCAGGATTGCGTAGCGCGGCTTTTTGTGCCATGGATGGCACAAAAAGCCGAAAAGCGGTGGTGTGGCTAACAGACTAACCCCAAAAAGTGAACGTGAAACAGGAGGCACAATGTTTTGGAATAACGGCATTACGAGAAGGAATGATACCAGGCTTTTTATTTTAGCAATGGCCATGCTCTCAGCAATGATCCTGCCTTCTTTTCCTATTCATCCTTCTCTTCCAAATATTCGATTGGACGAGCTGCTGCTCTTCGGTGTCTTTGGCCTCAACATCCTGCTGTTTGCAGCAAAAGGATTCCGCTTCAGCCCTGAAGAAAAAGAGCAGTTGTTAAAACGCAAACAAGAACATAAGGGGATTCTGCTGATTTTTGTTTTACTCGTATTCTCTTACGCCATTTCCAACATCTATGGCGTGATCATCAAAGGAGCAGGTTATTACGGTCTCCGGGATGTCATGGAACTGGTGACATTCTGTAAATATTATCTGGCCGTAACGCTGGCTTTGTCCATCGATCTGCGAACAGAGGAATTTGACTTCCTGGGCAAAGCTTTTCTTGGCGGTCTTGCCTTCCTGATTATTTTCGGCTGGGGACAGCATTTTAACGTACTGAATATGAATACCTGGCTGTCGCCCTATTTTGACCAGCAGCACTGGCAGCTCCTTTTGGTCGGCAATCCGGCCAGGGTGCAGGGTACCTTTGACAACCCGAATTTCTTCGGTATATTTACTGTCATGACGCTAGCCTATCTGACCGTTCGCTATTATTTCGGTGAAGATCACAAAAAATTTCCGGTTTTGCTGTTTATTTTGATCGGATTTGTGATCAAACTGGAATTCCTGACGATATCCCGGACAGCCCTGGTCGGTATTGGGCTGCTTTTCCTTATTTTAAGCATTTGGGCTTTTGTCTATCACCGGCATAACAAAAAGGTTCTGATTAAAATAGCGGCGCTGTTTGTGCTGACGGCAGTTCTTTTCCTAACGGCTTCAGGCGATTTCTTCTACAGGCTGCAGGAAGGACTCGACTTTTCCAACAGTACTTCTTTCCAGGGCCACCTGGACCGCTGGGGAAAAGCAATCGGCAGCATTTGGGATTCTCCGGTCTTTGGCTGGGGTACGCAGAAATACGTGATGACAACTCTTGTGGACAATGAGTATGCGCTGTATGCCAGAAGGTATGGTTTTTTCGGGCTGGCGATCTATCTGAGCTTCTTTTTGCTCCCGTTTATTCTTGGCATCAGAAACCTTCGCGCTAAGATTGCTGCCTCAGGACGGGGACTCGTATTCAGCCAGCCGATGCAGTTTATGGCAGCGTATGCCGCAGTACTGCCATCCATCTTTGTGTTTAATATCATGGCGGGTATATTTTATAATCTGCAGCTGATGACTTTTTTTGCAATTTGTATGGGTCTGGCTTATAATTCGTTTGCGGAGCAAAGGGGGATAAACGATACGTCCCTAAGACCCCTCAGTTCCCTCGAGTAAGGTGGTTTAACGGTGAAGATATTAGTGATCTCCCATATGTATCCTTCATCTCAGAATCCGGCTTACGGCATTTTCATTCATAAGCAGGTTAAAGCGCTGCAGGATCAAGGCTGCGAGATTGAAGTCGTATCGCCTGTGCCGTATGCGCCCTGGCCTCTGCCGGCACTCCAGCCGAAATGGCGGACCTATGCGTCGATACCTGATCACGAAGTGGTGGACGGAGTTGAAGTATACTATCCGCGTTATCTCGAGTTTCCGCGCTCATATTTCCTGGAGCAGTCGGGCTATTTCATGTACCGGGGAATCCGCAGGCAGGTCGCGCAGATCCGCAGGGATTTTCCATTTGAGCTGATTCATGCCCATGTGGCGCTTCCCGATGGCTACGCGGCATTTTTACTGAAGAAAGACGATGATATGCCGCTTGTGGTTACCATCCACGGGCAGGACTTTCAGTCAACCTTGACCAAAAATGAAAAATGCCGCCAGAGACTTTTTGAGGTACTGGAAGGTACGGACAGAATCATTACAGTCAGCTCCAAACTGAAGAATATCATCAGGGACCAGGCTTTTTTCTCGAAGACAGAGGTTATCAATAACGGCATCGACCTGAATGACTGTGTACCGCCGTCGGATGTTTTTCCCGGCCATCATTCAGATAGGCACGGCATTTCCGCTGATATTCTCAGTACAGATCAGAACGAAAGTATTTTAAGTACTGATAGCAGCAGCATTTCCGGTAATACCCGAAAAGAAATAAAAATTCTGAGTGTTTCGAATCTAAAGAAAACCAAGGGCATCGATCTGAATCTCCGGGCGGTTTCATCCCTGGCCGGAAAATATCCTTCACTCAAATATTTTATTGCAGGTGACGGGGAAGAAAGACAGGCCTTAGAGGATTTGACGAAAAGCCTGAACCTCAAAGATAAGGTTGTTTTTCTCGGAAAGCTTACCCATCCTGAAGTGATGAAAGAGATGGCAGAGGCCGATATTTTCAGTCTGCCAAGCTGGCAGGAAGGCTTTGGCGTCGTCTATATTGAAGCGATGGCCCAGGGGTTGCCGGTTATCGGTGTCCGCGGCGAAGGAATCGAAGATGCGCTGATCCATGGCCAAAACGGTCTGCTTGTCGCTCCCCGGAATGTCGAAGATCTCACCGAAGCACTTGATTCACTGCTCAGAGACACTGTTTACTGCCGAAGGCTCGGTGAGGTAGGCAGGCAAACGGTGCTTGACCGGTTCACCTGGTCGAATAATGCGGCCCAAACAGCCGGGGTCTATCAAGGTTTAATAGGAGGCAGGAAAGTTTGAAAATATGCATTCTCACAACAGGCCATCCAGCTCTCGATAACCGAATATTTTACAAGCAGGCTTTGTCTCTTAAGAAAAAATATGACGACATTACCCTGATTGTTCCTGATGAGAGAACTGAATATATGGAACAAGGGATCCGGATCATTGGCGTGCCAAGAGCGGGGTCTCTTTACGGCCGTTTTAAGCTCGGGGATACCGTCGTTGCCAAAGCGATCGAACTGCAACCGGATATCTGCCATTTTCACGACTTTGAACTAATCTACAAAGTGTTAAAGATTAAAAAAGCGCTGCCTGCATGCAAGCTGATTTACGATGTCCACGAGCATTACCCGGATATGATGCGCATGTCCAGGAAGATCCCGCGGATGTTGAGGCCCTTGGCTACTTTTTTGGTCGATAAAAGTGAACTGCATTATGCTGAAAAATTTGACCAGATCATCACGGCAGATGATGCAGTCAAAGACCGGTTTACCGGCAAAAATCCAAGAGTTGATGTGGTCTATAATTTTACTGAATTTATACCGCTGGAAGCTGACGCTTCGCCAAAAGAAACGGAGCTCCCTGAAAAGGAATATGATGCCATTTATCAGGGGGATATTACGCTGGAGCGCGGTGTATATATGACCGTCCAGGCCATCAAGCTGTTGAAGGAGAAGTATCCGGACATCCGGATGGTTTTTGTCGGTCCTTTTAACGACGCTGAAGGCAAAGAACTTGTTACCCAATACATCGAAGAAAATGATCTGAGCAAAAATATCCTTTTCACAGGACGGGTACCCCATGTCGAGGTCCAGGAGTATATCCGAAAGTCTAGGGTTGGCGTTGTTACGCTGCTGCCGCTGCCTAAATATTTTAAGAACATACCGATTAAACAGTTTGAATACATGAGCTGCGGCATCCCTATTGTCGGCAGCAATCTTCCTCCGATCCAGCGTTTTCTGACCAGCTACAACAGTGGGATCATTGTTGATCCGACCAAGCCTGAGGATATTGCCAAAGGTCTGGGCATCCTGCTGGCCGATCCGCGGCTCTGCAAAGAGATGGGCGATAACGGCATCAAGGCTGTCAGAGAAGAGTACAACTGGGGCAAAATGGAGGAAAAGCTGCTGAAGATTTACAGCAGATTTGAGAACTAAGACTTAAGAACATGACTGAAAAGATGGAAATAGATAGAAGCGTCCAAGAAAAACCGTAATGCCGAATAAAGAAAAGCTAAAGAAGAAGTGATAGAGTTTGGATACCCGCCTGATCGCTAAAAATGCTGCGGCCCTGGGAATATCAGGAGTACTTGCCAAGGCCATTGCCGCCGTGGTGGGTATATTTGTTACCCGCTACCTTGGCCCAGGACCATTTGGAGATTACTCCACAGCGTACGCGTTCGTCGGAACGTTTATTCTGTTTGCGGAGCTTGGAATCAGCCAGCTCATGGTGCAGGATTGTTCGAGGAACCTGGCCGAATTGCCGCGGTATTTCGGCAACACGCTGTTTGTCAAGTCCGTAATCTCCATTGTGTGTTTTCTATTAATGGTTATCTTTATGTTCCCAGCCGGATACAATACGTCCACCAAAGAAATGGTTGTCGTTTTGGGCGTGGCTGTATCTTTCAATGCGCTGAATCAGTCGGTCTATAACTATTATCAAGCCGTTCAGAAGCTCTACCTGGCTGCTGCGTTCCAGTTTTTGACCACATTTCTGATTGGAGGACTGACCATTGCGGTGATCTTTACCGGGATGGGAGTCGTCGCAATTACGTTTACACATTTGTTTACGTATATATTGATTAGTGTGCTCTTGTTTTTCGCTCTCAGTAGGGAAATCAGGCCGCGCGTTGAACGGAGCAGCCTGATGCTAATGGTCAGGAACGGATTGCCGTTTGGGATTCACCGGATATTTTATAACGTCTTTTTTCAGCTCAGCATTCTGATTCTGTCACTGACGGCCAGCAATGTCGAGGTAGGGATTTATTCTGCAGCGTACAAGCTTGTCCTGATGCTGATCTTCCTGCCGAGCCTGATGACCAGCGCGCTTTATCCTGTGCTGTATCAGCTCGGGGAAACGGATAAGGACGGTCATCGTAATACGACTGAAAAGGTCTTTAAGCTGCTTTCCGGGATTGGGATCCCAGGCAGCATCCTGATTTTTGTTTTAGCAGGACCTCTGACAACATGGCTGTATGCCGGAAAATTTGATGAATCGATTCCGATCCTGATGATCGTGTCCTGGTTCTTTGCACTGGAATGCATGAGTTTTTCCCTCGGCGATGTCCTGACAACAACCAACCACCAGTGGCAGAGAACCATCGTGCAGGGTTCTGCGCTAGTACTGATGTTTATTCTGATTATGGTCCTGAATCCGCTGTTCGGGATCAGCGGTACAGCGTATGCGCTGATCATTGTCGAGATCTTTATCTTTTGCGGATACTACCTGTTGGTCCGAAAAGGGGTTTATAAAATTCGGATCTGGCGCCAGCTGCCATCAATCATGCTTGCTTCCTTGCTGATGGCAGGGACCGCCTGGTTGACAAACAGCTTTCATCCGCTGATATCTGCTGTAATGGCTGGAATCATTTATTGCCTGGCGCTCGTGATATTGGACAGGGATTTCCGGAAGATCGGTGGATTTGTTATTCAGAAGGGTCTTCGAAAATAAAAACTGGGAGGAATCGAACATGCTTCAGTGGCCGGTATTCGTGTTGACCATCATACTTCTTGGTTACCTGGCTGTCAAAAAGCCGCTATGGCTCGTGCCGTTGCTGGCAGTGGCAGTCGCGCAGGAAATATCGATTAACTGGTATCCTAACCTTGGCTTTTTGGAAAAAGTTTTGGGAGAAGTCTCCCTGACCAGGCTTACCAGTATTGTTCTGATCCTGGCGGCATTTTCCCGCGTGTTTTTTTCGGAGGAGATGCGCAAAAAGCTTAGGGCGGTTCTAAAAGATCCACTGACGCTTGTTTTATTGGCTTTTATCATTCTTGGTGGGATAAGTGTTGTATACTCCGCCAACTTTGGCAACACTGTTACTGAAACCATCCGGCTGCTGATTTTATTTGCCGTGTTTATCTCCACCGCACTTTTGATGGATAAAGAACGTGCCCTGCTGCCTTTCAAAGCCGTACATATCATGGCACTCCTGCTTGCGCTGGTCAGTTTCTATGAAGGAATTACGGGGAACCTGATCTGGCAGGGAGACAAATTGCTGGTTGAGCAGACGCTGCGTGTCAATGCTACCTTTGTCGACCCCAATATTTTTGCACGTTACATCATCCTCGGGATTGCGTCAAATTTTGTTCTGCAGATTTATACCCGGGAAAGAAGCCATAAACTGATTTATATGGCGTGTCTGGCCGTCCTGCTGGCAGAATTAGTACTAACCGGTTCCCGCGGTGGATTCCTGACGCTTCTGGCAATTCTGATTGCTACTTTGATCTTTTTGCCGAACAAAAAGGCTGTTCTCTGGGTTCTTGGTTTAGGTGCCCTTTGCGGGGCGATTGTGATCTTCCTGCGTCCAGAAATCTGGGAGAGGATGCTGACGATAACGAAGGGTTTCGCATATTCGAGCGAGCAGCGTTTATACCTCTGGAAGGCTGCAATAGCAATATTCAAGGACCATCCGCTGATTGGGACCGGACTTGGCACTTTTGAGACCGTGTTTAAACAGAGTTATATTGATTTCATGAATATCCCCGGCGGAGCGATACGCTCCCACACCACCATTCTAACGATTGCTTCGGAACTGGGGGCCGTGGGGTTGGCCCTACTCACAGCGATCTGGGCAGTGATCCTGTACAGGCTGGCCAAATTGTTCAGCCTCGGACATGATTACCTTGGTATGTTTCAGGAGCAAAACCAATACTTTGCAGGCACGGGCTATGTGCTGTGGGCTGCAACCGTATTTATCAGCTCTCAAGCTGAGGGGCGCTTCTTCGAGGATCCGATATTCTGGCTCAGCTGCGCGATGCTGGTGGTGTTGAAGCTTACGCGGAAGTACCGGCTGGAGCTTGACTAAGAATAAATAAGATTTGTTTGGGCTAGTCGTGGGCCACAGATTGATTGCATTTTTAGGGCTTGTCTGCGTGCCACAATTCCGCTTTCGGCCGTTGTGTCCTCCTTGACACAAAAGGCCGCGCTCCGCACTCCTTGCTCCGCTTTTCGCGGAACCGTGGCACGCAGACTGATCATAAGCTTTTATAATTGTTCTGTGGCGCACAGACTAATTATAAGGTCGTTTATGTAAGTCTGCATGTATTAGGCCATCTATGGCTTGCGTTCATGGTATCACGGCATTAAGCTATGGCCGTCGCCGCGTTCCGCATCAGCAGTCCAGCTGGACGCGCTTAGTACATCTTTTTTTACTAGCACAGTGTTTTCAAATTCCCTGCTCAAATCATTCATACAAGCTTGATTACCCTAAATTAGGTCTGTGTGCCACAGTTCCAGCGTTAAGCGGAGCATGGAGGCGGAGCGCGGCTGTTTGCGCCACGGATGGCGCAACAGCCGGGAGCGGAATGTGGCGCACAGACCAACTCGGGAGTTTAACGCAATCATATATTTGAGTATTTATTTTATGAACCTAGGAGTAAAGATAAATATGCGTATTTTGCTTTTGACGCAGTATTTTCCGCCGGAAAAGGGGGCGGCTCAGGTAAGGCTCTGGGAGCTGGCCAAAGGCCTGCGGAACCAGGGGAATACGGTTACGGTCGTAACAGCCTTTCCGAACCATCCCACCGGGATCATCCCGGATGAATACCGGGGGAAAGTGTTTGCGCGTGAGGATATGGAAGGGATCGTTGTTCTGAGAACCTGCATCTATCCGGTGAAGCGGGGCAGATTCTGGCTGCGCTTGCTGAATTATTTTTCTTTTGTGTTTTCCGCTTTTTTGGGGATTTGCCGCAGCGGTCCCCAGGACCTGATTGTCGTGGAATCTCCGCCGCTTTTTATCGGTTTTACAGCCGTCATTGCTTCTTTCTTCAAAAGAGCACCCTATATCTTCAATGTCTCCGATCTGTGGCCGGAATCAGCCGTACAGCTCGGACTTGTCACGAATAAGCAGCTTATCGGCATGTGCGAGTGGCTGGAACGCTGTTTTTACCGCAAGGCATTTAAGCTTTCGGCCCAGACCCAGGGGATTGTGGAAGGGTTGAAAAAGAAAGGGGTCAAAGCTGAAGATATCTTATTCCTGCCTAACGGCGTTGATACCGAACTTTTTAAACCGAGGCCCAAAGACCCGGTGCTGGAACAGCAGCTTGGTCTGCAGGGAAAATACGTGATCCTGTATGCCGGGACGATGGGGTATGCCCATGGGATTGAGACAGCGCTTGAGGCCGCCGATCTGCTGCGCGCCGAGCCGGAAATATTCTTTCTGTTTGTCGGCGACGGGTCCGAAAGACCGCGGCTTGAACAGATCGCCCGGGAAAAGGATCTGCCCAATGTCCGTTTTATCGATTTTCAGCCGCTCGAAGAGATTCCGCGTTATTATTCGTTAAGCAGCATCAGTCTTTCGACCCTCAGACGCTATAAGCTCTCGGAAGGGGTAAGGCCTTCCAAAGTATTCCCGGCGATGGCCAGCGGTCAGCCACTGATCTATGTCGGAGAGGGCGAAGGCGCCGAGATTGTCAAAGAAAGCGGCGGCGGAGTGGTGCTCGAACCCGAAAATCCCAAACTCCTTGCCGAGACGGTCTTGCGCCTAAAGGCAGATCCGGAAACCTGCAGGGTACTTTCCGAAAAGGGCCGGGAATATGTCATCAGGCACTATTCCTGGGACAGTATCGTCAGAAACTGGCTTGAGCAGCTTTATTTGAAGAAAGCCTGAAGTTGTTTTTTGGCCAAAGCGTAGTAAAATAAAGTAGTCAATGAAAAATTAGCCAATGAACAAGGAATTAAAAGTATTGAAGAATAAGCGAAGTATAAAAACAATTAATCGATAAATCAAAAAACAAATCTAATAAGAACAATAGAACAACATAATAACATGATAGCAGACACTGAAACGAAGAAAGAGGCGTAAATCTATGAGTCCACGACGCGAACAGTTCCTTCCCTATGCGCTGCCGCTGATTGAAGATGATGATATTGAAGCTGTTGTCGACAGCCTGAGATCGAATTGGATTTCCAAGGGTCCAAAGACCGGAGAATTTGAAAAGCGTTTTGCCGAATATATCGGTGTCAAACATGCCATTGCGCTGAATTCCTGCACTGCAGGACTGCACATCGCCCTGTTAGCTGCCGGAGTCGGAGCAGGCGATGAGGTGATCACCACGGCCATGACGTTTGCAGCCTCAGCGAATGTGATCATTCACTGCGGGGCAACTCCTGTTCTGGTAGATATTGATCCCAAAACCATGAATATCGATCCGGCAAAAATCGAAGAGAAGATTACTGCCAAGACCAAGGCAATTATTCCGGTCCATTTGGCCGGGCTGCCGTGCGAGATAGATGAGATAATGGTGATTGCGAAAAAATACAACCTTTTTGTATTGGAAGATGCGGCCCATGGCACGTATACGAAGTATAAAGACAGAATGGTCGGTACGATCGGTGATGCGGCAGCCTTTTCGTTCTATGCGACGAAAAACCTGGCAACCGGAGAGGGCGGTATGGTAACGACCAATGATGATGAGCTTGCCGGTAAAATGAGGGTGCTGAGCCTCCACGGCATGAGCCGTAACGCCTGGAACAGGTTTTCCGAGAAAGGCTCCTGGTACTATGAGATTGAATACCCGGGATACAAGTACAATATGACGGATATCCAGGCTGCGATGGGGATGACCCAGCTGGCTAAACTGGAATCCATGCAGGCCAGAAGAGAAGTCATCTGGCAGCGTTATAACGCTGCTTTCAGCAAGCTTCCTGAGATTGAAGTTCCGGCCGATTTTGACTATGCCCGTCATGCCCGCCATTTGTATATGATCAGGCTGAATCTCGATAAACTTACGGTGGATCGGGCTGCGTTTATTGAATTGCTCAAGGAAGAAAATATCGGCACCAGCGTTCACTATATTCCGCTTCCGTATCATCCGTATTACCGGGATACCTTTGGCTACAAACCCGGAGATTTTCCAAAGACGGAAGCGCTCTACGAGAGAATTATTTCCCTGCCGCTTTATCCCAGAATGAGTGATGCCGATGT
This sequence comes from Dehalobacter sp., assembly GCA_023667845.1. NCBI lineage: Bacteria > Bacillati > Bacillota > Clostridia > Eubacteriales > Desulfitobacteriaceae > Dehalobacter > Dehalobacter sp. The sequence continues at coordinate 47,840 of JAMPIU010000143.1, forward strand.
TCAGGATGTTATTGAAGCCGTACAGCGTGTTATTGAAAAGATCAGGTTATAAGAAGGAAGAACAGACTTTCTCCTCCGTTTCTTATAGAATTTAGGAAATTGCTCGAAATCATCTACGAAAGATAGTAAGAATATTTGTAAGATGTAAAGGAGTAAAATCCCAAGGAGTGGTAATTTGTTTGCGAAAAGGGTTTTAGACCTGTTGATTTCCATCCCGCTGCTCATTATTTTATCCCCATTGTGGCTGATGATTGTCCTTTGGATCAAAGCCGATTCCAAAGGTCCCGCAGTCTTCAGGCAGGAAAGAGTCGGACGGAGCGGAGCGCTCTTCACAATCTATAAATTCCGGACCATGGTTCCGAATGCCGATGCTGTGATGAAGGAAAAAATCGAGCAGCTGAAAAAAGAAGGCAAGTTTGATCCCGACAACTTCATCTTTCAGGATAAGGATGACCCGAGGATTACGAAGAGCGGCAGATTCTTAAGGAAAAGCAGCCTGGATGAACTGCCCCAGCTTTTGAATATTATCAACGGTACGATGAGCATTGTTGGTCCGAGGCCGGAAGTCCCGGAAATCGTGGACCAGTATACGCCTGAACAACGTCATCGTCTGGACATGCCGCCGGGAGTGACCGGTCTAGCCCAGGTCAATGGCCGCAGTGAGCTGACACTCACGGAAACCCTGAAATATGACGTGGAATACGTCCAAAACTGGCGTTTCGGCCTTGATCTGAAGATACTTTTGAAGACCCTTTTTATTGTTTTAAAGGGCAAGGGCGCGTACTAATATTGTAATGGTTCAGCACGTTTCTATAATGACTTACGTACTCTCCATGTATGATAAAAGAAACTTTTCCCGTGAGGCACTTCAGGTGTCTCTTCTTTTTTGGGGGTATTGCTGATTTCGTTCCTTTCCTATTCCAGCAGTGCCGCAAATTGTCCGGCGCTTGTCTGGTCGAGCCAGGCTAGGGACCAGCAGCCTATCCCTCCGAGGCTGAATTCTTTAAGCAGGTAGAGTTTACCTGCCCAGCTCCGGCTATCATCGTAATACACGGTCCAGCGATGACCGTGTTCATCTGTATAGCAAAAAGTTGGTGTACCGATGGGATCGGAGGAAGAGGTCTCTCTCGTGCTTACTGCACGGAAGTGTTCAGCAGTCCGCGTGGCAGCGGAGAGACCTAGCGCTTTGGATACCCAGCGCGTGCCGTCCTGCCGCCAGGTTCTACCGTAAAACGGTATGCCCATCAGGATCTTCGAGGGAGGAATCCGCGTAACGGCATAAGCAATGACCCTGCGCACCCAATCCAGCGGTGCGATCGGACCCGGTGCAGAGGTTGCATAATGCAGGTCGTAGGACATGATCTGTACGTAGTCGGCATATCCGGCCAGCTCGGCGTAGTTATACTGCACGCACCAGGGCTCTGCTGTGTCGGAAGTCCGGGACATCACAGAGACAAGCGTGAGCTTTCCTTCAGCCGATAACTGTGCATAGAGGGCTTTCATTAAAGCGGTAAGTCCCGGTCCGGTATCGGACGAGAGCGCTTCAAGATCGACCAGAATCCCGTCCGCACCGGTATCCCGGATGAGCTTCAGGCAGCTTTCCCCGAAAATGCTGCGTTTCAGAGGATCACGCAGCATATTTCCAGCTGACTTGCCGCTGCCCAGGACCATCGGAACCACTTTGGCCCCGCTGCGCTGTCCGAGAGCGACCAGGTACTTCGGTATTTCAGGATCGGTGAAGACATAGCCAAAGCTGCCATCCGCTTGCAGCGGCCCTGCAAAATTCGGGACCAGGATATCAATTGATTTCAGAAGATTGCCGGAAGCGCAGGCCAATTGTTTCTCGTAAGCTGCCTTACTGCCGTATCCATCCCAGAACTGAAGGTTAGTTGTCATCTTGAAACCCCACTTCTTAGTTTCTTATCTTCTGATATGAATATTCAGCACGAAAAAAGAGGGTGCGTAAACACCCTCTAGCATGACTTAATATTCATAAGATCAACGTTATGGAGTCTATCCGCGCCTAAGCGGAGCACGATGCGAAGCGCGGCTGTTTGTGCCATGGAGGGCACAACAGCCGAAGAGCGGTTAGGGTCCATAACGTACACCGGAAATATTTCGTAATTAATTAATCCGCTCTTTTAGCAGCGGGTACAGCTCCGGAGTACTGACTTCATTGATCCAGCCCATGGACCAGCCGCCGATGCCACCGAGATTGTATTCATCCATGATATCCAGTTTTTTTCCCCAGCTGAGCCTGTCGTCAAAATAGGCTGTCCTGCTGTAGCCGCTTTCATCGACGTACTTAAAGGTTGGTACGCCGATCGGGTCTGTCAACGTGGTCTCTCGGGTGATCGTAGCACAGAACTGGTCAGCGGTCTGCGTAGCAACAGCCCAGCCAAAAACCTTGGATACCCAGCCGCTTCCTTCCGTTCTCCAGGCCCTTCCGTAGTAAGGAACGCCCATCAGGATCTTCTTCGAAGGAATTTCAGTCACGGCATAAGAGATAACCTCTCTGACCCAATCCAGTGGCGCGATCGGGCCGGGAGCAGAGGTCGAATAATGTTTGTCATAGGACATGATTTGGACATAATCGACATATTGCGCAAGGTCACTGTAATCGTATTCATCATACCAGGGTTGATCCGTCGTGGAGGTTTTCGACATCACGGAGACCATGACCAGTTTCCCCTGTGGATGAAGCTGCGTATACAGGCTTTGCATCAGGGCAGTCAGGCCTTCTTCAGAGCTTTCGGAGAGTGCTTCCATGTCGACCAGAATGCCATCGGCATTGGTCTCCGCGATAAGTTTGACAGCACAGTTGATAAAGGTGCTGCGTTTGGTCGCGTTCTGCAGCACGGAATCAGCCGTACTGCCGCTGCTCATGACCATTGGCACAACCTGAGCACCTTTACTCTGTCCCAAGGAAACGAGATATTTTGGTGTTTCGGCACTGCTGAACCTGTAGGCAAAGCTGCCGTCAGCCTGAACGGCTCCTGCAAGGTTTGGAACCAGAATATCGATATAGTCCGACAGATCACCCGGAACATAGGACAGCTGGTTTTCATAGGTTGTTTTATTGGCATAGCCATCCCAGAACTGCAAGGATATTTTGGAACTGGTGCTTCCGATCCGGACAATATTTTGTACTGCTGTACTGATTACATCAAAGCCGCCCAAGAAAAAAAAATTATTCACACTGGCTCTGTTTGTCCCGAGGTAGGTCGTCGTCGGCGTATTCTGCAAGGCATTTTCGTCTTTTGGAACCAGCAGGATCGGGTTATTATTTCTGGCAGCAAGTACAGAGCCTGCCAGTGCATCCGGGAAGGAACCGCCTGTCGCCACGATCATCTTATCCATATTAAACGTAAGGTTTTTCAAGATGGCTACATTGGTCTTGTAGCGGTCCTGGTCACTCAGTCTGCTGACCGTATACCCGGCTGTCTGGAGCTGTTTTGCCACCGAAGCACTAATGGCGCTCTCACCGCCGATCAGGGTAATTTCAGTAACGCCGAGTTTCTGGAGCGCATTCAGGGTTGCTGTAGGGACTTTCTGCGTATCGGTCAGCAGAAGCGGAATTCCATTGGCTGCGGCGTACGAAGAAATGCTCAGAGCGTCGGCAAAGACTTTGCCGGAAGCTAGAAAAGCCCGGGTACTGTTTTCCACGGATGTCGTTGAAATATTAGCCGCCGTTTCATAGCGGTCATTTCCTTGGATCCGATAGGTCGTCAAGCCGTTAGCCTTCAGTGCATTTTCTACGCCCGACGATATCGCCCCTGTCCCGCCAAGGATAAAGACCGAGGAAGCATTCAGCCGCTGGATTTCCTGAAGGACTTCAGGACGCAACCGGTTGGATTCGGTCAGCAGCAGCGGTCCGCCGCCTACTACGGCACTATTGGCCAGAACAGCTCCGGCTAGGGCGTCAGGAAACGCATCTCCGCGGGTCAGGACGACGCTGCTGGCATTGGTCCAGTTATTTGAAGATATTTCGACTGCGGTCTCATATCTGGTTTCTCCGGCAAAACGGGTAAAGGAAGTGGTACTGCTGTCAGCAGCATAGGTGGATTTAGGTGTTTCTCCCGTTCCCATAAACAGGCTGCACGTAAAGAAAGAAGCCAGGGTCAGAGTCGCTATTCCTTTTCTAACCAGGCTTGTCGCTTGCTTTTTCTGATGACTATTCATTTTTAACTTGAACATAAAGATTCTCCTCCATTATTCTGTCTGGCAAAAAACTGGATATCTCTTTATTTCGCCATCAGACTCGAAAGTCCTGTTCAAAATGCAGGAAAATATAAGATCTTGCCGAATTTGTGAAAAACATACAAAAACACAAAAATGTGAGGACAAAAAAATGACCGGAGGAATATTGGCAGCGACGGCTCATCCAATATTTTGCTCGTTTCCCAAAGCGGTCTGTCTGCCGGTCAAAAAGTTTTGCTGTCATCGTACAAAGGCAAAACGGTGATAGCGATCGGCGGGACAAAAGCATTGCCGAGTAGTGTCTTGACAGAGATACGGCAGCTCGGATTACTGTAAAATAAGAAGCAATTTGTCCCCTGCGTCAGGTAAATGCCCCAAAAGCCGTCTTATAGAGGGACTGTGAACAGAATGTCACTAAAAAAACAGTGGAAATTTTTGCGCGAATATTGTAGAATAACATAGCGCGATTAATTTGGGTGATTATGTCAATTTCTTAAGGAATACCAATGTTTCCTGTGAAAAAAGTTGTGTTCTTATGCAGGAATATTGAGTTCTTTAAAGAATAATATATGGAGGTATGAGAAGCTCATTACATAAGCTTCTCTTTACCCATAGAACGTCTAAAGGGATAACCGCCCCTGAGGAACGAGGCTCAGAGGGGGGACGCCCCCGGGTTGGGTGGTGCCTTTAGATATTGCGCAATGTCTAAGGATAATCTTTGCGACACTGTTAAGGGGGGTGAAGAAGGAGATTCCGCATCGAGTAAGGGAGACTGATTCAAAGACAGAAATTAAATTGAATCAGGTTTGCCCGAAGACAAAAAAACCCTTTTTAAAGAAAGAGAGGAGATTTGACTAAATGAGTAGAACGAAGAAGATAGCCGTATTAGCTATCATTGCTATGGTTCTGACCTTGATGCCTGCTGCTATGTTTGCTGCAACAGCTGACAGCACCAGACTTGCAGGTACAGACCGAATTGGAACATCTCTAGAAATTGCTAGCGCAGGTTGGACTACTGCTAGTACAGTAATCCTTGTTCCTGCCGATCAAGCCAACCTCGTTGACGCTCTGGCTGCCGCACCTTTAGCCGGCCAGGAAAACGCCCCGATCCTTTTAACAGGCAAAACAGCCCTTGATGCTAGCGTAAAAGCTAAAATCGCTGCCCTGGGTGCTACCAAAGTTTATGTTATCGGTGCTATTTCCGATGCAGTTGTTGCCGAAGTCAATGCGATTTCCGGCGTTACTGCTACGAAGCTTGCTGGCGCTGATCGCTGGGCTACTGCTAATGCAATCAACGCTAAACTGACCAGCCCTGCTGGTACTTTCGTTGTTGGTTACAATTCACTGGCAGATGCTCTTTCTGTGGCTTCCTATGCTGCAGCTAAGAATTTCGCTATCGTACTGACCAAAGCTGACGGTACTGTAGATTCCTCCAAGATTGTTGGATCCAAAACCTATCTTGTAGGCGGAACCAGTGTTGTTAAGGACTATGCAGGTGCTACCCGCCTTGCTGGTACTGACCGTTTCGACACCAATAAAGCTGTTGTAACAACTTTAGACTTTGAATATGGTAGAGTATATGTAGCTAATGGTTTGTCTCTGGTTGACGCTCTCGCAGCTTCTTCCCTGGCAGCTAATTACAATGCTCCTATCCTTCTTGCTAACGGTTCCAGTATTCCTGCTGGTTCCTCAGTAAGTGACAAAGTGGGCTTCGTAATTGCTCTTGGTGGAGCAAGTGCTGTATCTGACTCTGTGATAAATAGTCTTGTTCCTACTGGACCGATCGAAGTTAAATCAGTACAAGGTGTTGCAGGTAAATCCTATACTGCTGATGATGAAGACCAAACTCTGGCTTTCACCATTAACGGTGGCCGTGTAGTTACAATTGATCAATTGGATGAAAATGGTTATACTATTGAATTCCAAGCAACCGAGAACGTCCTTGATGATGGTTACACTAGCACAACCGGTGCGCTTGATACTACGAATATGGATGACTTCCTGAATGGCGCAGCCAGCGATACTTTCAAGTATGAAGTAATCATCTCCCAAGAAGGTCAAATTGTTGCTCAATCTGACAAAGTTTCTGCTACAGTCATTGAAGGCAATGCGACTGCTGCATCTTCCATTACAACGCTTAAGTTTGAAATAACTGGAGCAATTGCAAATCTAACCAGTAATACACTGGTTCAAGATGAAACTGCAACGATCTCGGAGGTTAGAGCAAATACTGTAAAAGGCAGCAAAAATGTTGATATTACAGATGCTGTTACCGTAACTTCCTCCGATCCTTTTGTAATCGATGTACAGAATGATTTAGATTTGTATGCTGCTGGCGCTGGAACGGCTGATATTACCGTTACTTCCGGTTCTGTCAGCAAGACTGTAACCTTTACAGTTAAAGCATCAACTGGAGAACGTAAACTTACCAAAGTAGTTGCCCCAGTAGGTACGATTAAAATTGCTGGCACAGCCAGAGATGCTTGCCCTGTCATTATGTATGACCAGTATGGTGATACATTAGATACAACGGATGCTACTTTATACAAAATAGCAGCTACGGTTTCCGATCCTGATACCGATGATGTTATCGCCAATATTGCAGCAATAACAGCTCCGGTCTATCCAGATAAAGGACAATTGCTCCTTACATTTACAGGACAGGATGTCACGGGTAATGGAGCGCTCAAAATCCAGAAACCGACTGGAACAACACTTGCTACCATCGATGTTTACGCTTCAACGAATGATGCCGTAAATTCCTATAAGATTCTCGCAGTTGGTGGGGATAATGCCGATTTCTCAATCGACTTGAACCCAGAAGCAGCAGCAGTAAATGTTGACGAAGAAGTCGTTCTCAGAGTTGGAACCTATAACTCTGCCGGCTATTATTGCGGTGATGTTCTTACAGATGCTTTAGAGACAGCTGTCATAGATGTTGACGCTGATAATGACCTTGTACTCGCCGTTGTTAATCCGACCGGCAAAGCGATCCTTGATACAACGATTACTGTGAATCCGAATAACACCTTCACCATTCAAGAAGGAACAGCCTATCTGACTGGCAGCGCAACGATTACAGCTAACAAGTATGTGCTAGTTGGACCTACGGATAAAGGTAAGGTTGCTTCCAGGACAGTTACAGTTAAGAATACTTCACCTGTAATTACCAGTGTTACATTTGAATCAAGCTTAGATGAAATCAGTGTAGCTTCAACAGATATCAGCGAAATTCTCCAAGCTAAGAATATCATTGTTGACGGATCAGCCGGCGACGGAGTTGTTAGAATTGGAGACGGCGGTGAAATCTACTTTGATACAGACACTACTGAAACTTATACTCCTGGAGATGTTATCATTGGACAGTTGGTTGCTGCTAAGGCTGGCGGTACATTAACGCTTGGTGCTCCTGCGTTTGCTAATGGTACCTTGGATGTAACTGCCGCTGATGGTAAGATTACCATTGGTGTTAAGAAGATGGGCGCAAGCTCTCCGTTCAAGACCATTACGGTTGATGCTAACGTCTAATTGAATGGCTCTTTGTAAGATATCAGGTAAGTCCTGAGTCTAGGCAAATAAGCTAACCGAGATGCTGTTAATAGTTTAATACTATTAACAGCATCTTTTTTAGGTTATCTGTCAAATGTGGCTCAATTTAATATGGATGACCCTACAGTAGACAAAACCCTTACAGTGGTATAGAATTAAAACGATTAAGATTAAATTATTCGAGGAGTTAAATCGTATGAAAAAATACGCTTTCCATGTTTTAATCCTTTTGTGCATGTCACTTTTAATGATGCCGCAATATCTTTTCGCTGATGATTGGGAATCAGATCCTAATACTATTTATAAAATGGATTTTGAACAAATAAAAACACTGATGATAGAACGTAATCTGACGATCCTTTCAACAAATGACAGCTACTATGCCCTGGCTAGTGCGGGAGTGGATATAGGTACAGCCGGGATTAACGCAGAGATGGCTAATATGCTCTTAATATACCAGAAGGATGCTGAGTATATTGCTTATAATACAATACAGAAACAAATTGAAGTACAGGCCCAACAGCTGGTCATAGCTGAAAAGGGTTATATATTAGCAAAAAAACAGCTTGAACTAGGGATGACAACGGAAACAGAAGTAGCCAAAGCGCAGAATGAACTAAATAATACAATGATGCAGTTAAGGAACCTTCAAGACACCCAGAAGAAGACGCTAAAGAGTTTCAACATGGCGATTGATCAGGACTGTGATGCTCCTTTGGTACTAGGGACAGTCCCTGTCGTCAAGGAAGAGAACATTTCGAAGATCAAAGTGGATGAAGATTATGAAAAAGCTAAAGTCTTAAGTTATAAAATACAGGTAGCTACTGATAATTATCAGGTAACAGATGCCGAGAGGAATTTTGAGAATGGATTTTACCAAACCTATCAGAACATCTTGGAAAAACAAAAACAGTTAAAGCTCGAACAAGATAAAATGACTGTTGCAGAAAATAAATGGCAATATACTCAGTATAAATCGAACTTAGGTATGATCTCTAATATTCAACTTGAGACAGAAAAGCTTTCATATATGATTCAGACATTATCCCTGGTAAGTGCCCAAAATGCACTGTTTTCAGCTTATAATGACTATCAGTGGGCTAAGGAAGGACTTGTTGTGTCGTCTTCTTCATCTGCATCATAAATTTTTTTAGGCGCCATTCATCAAGCATTTTAAGCGAAAAGCTACAAAACGGAGAGTAAATAACCTTTAGAAGTCGTTGATTAAATCAATGACTTTTTGTTTAGCCAAGTACTAACTGAGACTAGGTAAACGGTGTTTCAGAGTGTATTGTTTAAGCGTCCACAAAGAAATGATTAAATAACGTAGAACCCTGGCACGAAAGTACATCGTACCGGGTTTTTCTTTTTAACGAGGCACCTTATTAATCGTATATTATTGTTCACAGAATCGTACGAAATTGTTCATCAAAAGTTCACATTCATTAACTAGAATGATGAAGGGAATAATTTCCTAGGTAAATTAGAAAACATGTTTTAGTATACTTGTAAAAAACATGAAGAAGTTTATGCAATGATAAGTAAGAAAGTTATATAAAAAAGGAGAATTGAAATGAGGAATAAACGGTTAAAAAAAACAGTATCAGTTCTAACGGTATTTCTTATATTGATCGTGTTAGTACCCGTACAAGTCTTTGGCTCTGACACGAGTGAAATGGTTACCACAGACTCCGAAGGAAGTATGAATACGTATATGATTCCATTTGATAAGATCCAAGAGGAAGTTCTAGCGAAAAGCCCGGATACGGAGGACAATCAGGAGGTATACAATGAAAGTGATAATGGTATAGTAGCCAATTATACATTGGATAAAGCAAATTTAAATGTAGTTTGGGAAGTGCAAAATGATTTTTTTGAGTATAATGACTTGCAAAAACAGCTGAACGCAAGCAAAGCGAAAAAAACACTACTTGAGTATGAATATAAGCTGATGGAGGTGAAAGCTTCTTACGGCGTTGCAACGAAAGAAGAACTTCTTGTAGCTGAAAAAAACGTGACCGATCAAAATAACACTATTGAATCCATTGAAAATCAAATTGATAATATTCTAGAAGATTTCAGATATCATCTAGATCTTGATAAGAAGGCTAACATTATTATCGGAAGTGTACCCTATCAATCTGTACAGTTCTCGAAGATTGATTATAATTCGGATTTATTTCAGGGGTTGAGTAATAGTTATGATGTCAGTATTGCAGCTTGGAATGATGATAATAGTAGTGTGTATTATGATACGGTCAGCAGTTTTAAATCTTCATTTAAAACTGCTTATAACAATCTAAAATCAGCCGTCGAAAAGGTTGATTACGATGAGCGCTACTTTACTACCGATCGAAATGCATTTAAGCTGGCTGAAATTAAATATAAATACGGATCAATCACTAAGCTGGATTATTTAACAGAGGAATATAATTACCTGTGTGCCCAGATAAGCAATGATCAGGACAAAAACGATCTATATAAAGCCTACGTCAAATATGAATGGGCTAAAAAGGGTTTAATCGTAAACTAGTGAACTGAAAAGCGGAGGAGCAGAAATGAAAAAACCAAAGAAAAAATGGCTTATTCTGATTATAGTAATTATTGTCTTAATCGTTGCAGGTGTTGCCGTTAAAACCTTTGCATTTTCCAAGACTAAGACTGCTAGTACAACAGTACAAATGCAGACGATAAGCTTAAAAAAGGGAACGCTCACGGAAAGTATCTCTGCTTCAGGAACAATCTACAGTGCCAAAGTAGAAAATGTTTGTTCCAGTGTAAGCGCTCCGATCGATAAAATCTATGTGGAAGTCGGGGATAAAGTAAAGGCCGGGCAGCTTCTGGCAACACTGGATATGGAAGAAGTGTACAACAACTGCGAAAAAGCGAAGGCAACATTGAATGCAGCCAAAAGAGACTTAGATACCAAAACAACGACGTATGAAACAGACAAAGCCCTTTATGAATATGAAGGGGTGACGGCTGAAGAACTAAAAACTGCGGAATCTGCGCTTGAAAGTGCTAAGGATAGCTATGAAAATGCACAAATCAGTTATAATACCTTAAGCAAGGACCTAAATGAAGGCAATATCACTTCACCGATCGACGGAACCGTAACCGAGTCCAATGCTGAGATCGGATTGAAGCCGCCAACCGACGGTACGCTGTTTGTTGTAGAAGATATCAATGATTTATATGTCAAGGCAAATGTCAGTGAGTATAACATTGCCAGCATTAAGTCTGGGCAGGATGTCCAAGTAACGACCAATGTTACCGGAAATAAGGTTTATCAGGGGAAATTAACTTATATTTCTCCCAAAGCTGTCAGTGAGTCGGGTTCCACTGATGTGGAGTTTGAAGTAAGGGTAAAAATCGCAAATCCTGATCAACTGATTAAGATTGGCATGAATGCTTTCCTGGAAATCGTCCTGAATTCGAAAGATAATGTTTATTCCGTACCTTTTGATGCAGTGGTATCGACCAATAACCGTACAAATTTCATCTACGCAGTAAAGAATAACATCATCGTTCAAATCCCTGTTAAGACTGGTCTTGAAAACTCCACGAATGTTGAGGTCTCAGGAGATGGTCTGGAAAATGGCTTGGTTGTTGTTACCAATCCTTCCAGTGTGGAAGTTGGGCAGACGGTAAGTTTATCGGTGAACAAAAATGGGTCGGCGGCAGGAAATACTCCAGGCGAGAACAGGTCATCCAGAACAGCTCCAAACGAAGTACCGACGCAGGGAAGGATTTCCGGTCAATCTTCGACGGATGGAAGTGCTGCTCATCAGTCGTCCTCTAAAAAAACGACGGCACAGTAGCCTATTATAACATGAATTGTGAATTTCAAATGACAGGGATGATGTGCGTTGATTGAAATTAATAATGTAATCAAAAAATACTATATTGGAATGCCCAATGAGTTAACGATTTTAAAAAATATTAGTTTAAATATTAAAAAAGGTGAATTTGTCTCCATCGTAGGGGCTTCAGGTTCCGGTAAGAGTACATTGATGAATATTATCGGCGCTTTGGACCGCCCAACCTCAGGGACCTATTCTCTTGAAGGGATACCAATCGAGCAGATGAGCCAGAACAGATTATCAGAGGTTCGCAACAAAAAAATCGGTTTTGTTTTTCAGACGTTTAATCTGATCCCCAGATCCTCAGCCCTGAACAATGTAGAATTACCCTTATTCTATATGGGAGTCTCTAAAGAGGAAAGAAGAAAAAAAGCTATGGAGTTACTGGAACTTGTCGGAATGGGAGATCGGGTGACACATATGCCGAACGAGCTTTCCGGCGGACAGAAGCAAAGAGTTGCCATTGCCAGGGCTTTAGCAAACGATCCCGCCATCGTCTTGGCAGATGAACCGACAGGCGCATTGGATACGCAGACGGGCAAAATGGTCATGGATATCTTTCTGAAAATCCATAGGGAAAAACAAAAAACCATTGTTTTAATTACTCATAATCCTGAACTGGCCAAAGAGACTGAACGGCAGATTACGCTGAGTGACGGAATGATTACCGGAGATTCTGATAACCGCAATAGTTCCCTTTTTAAGTATGAAGTAACGGGGGTGAAGCCGTGATTTTAGAAAATATCTTTTTGGCTTTAGCTTCCTTACGGGCCAACAAAATGCGGGCATTGTTGACGATGCTCGGTATCATTATCGGTATTACTTCTGTTATTGCGATTGTAACCATTGGGAATGCGATGACGGCCCGCGTCAATTCCAATCTGTCATCTTTTGGGACGAACAATGTGACTGTTATGGTTCGCGAAAAGTCGGAAAATGAGAGAATGCCTGGAGGCATGATGATGGGAATGGTGGGAGGCGGCGGAGGCCCTTCCGGTGGAGGAGGCTTTGCCAGACACGGAAGCGGTAACACCTCTGCGCCCCAGGATTCTGATTTGATTTCCGAAGACATGATCACAAAAATCAAAAATACATTTTCGTCGAAATTAGACGGAGTATCCTTGTCTGAATCGGCCGGAAGTGCGACGGCTAAAGACGGAGGCCTCTATGCCAATGTTTCGATCATGGGAACAAATACGGATTATCAGGTCGCAAATGACCTGGATATCTTAAAAGGACGCTATATTTCAGACAAGGATATACAAAATTACCGAAAAGTGGCTGTAGTATCAGATAAATTTGTTGCAAATATGTTTCCGGATGGGACGGATCCGATAGCCAAGGTCATCAAAGTCTATACTGACAGTAAAATTGAACTTTACACTATCATTGGCGTATATAAATACGATGCCTCAATGATGGGCCAGCAAAGTACGTCGTCTGATGAAGACCTATCAACAAGTTTATATATTCCGATCTCTATCGCCAAATTAAATTCTGATAATAAGAATTACCAAACGATTACGGTTATTGCGGACAGCGGTACCGACGTTCTGGCATTTTCGGATGACTTACAGACATACCTGGATAATGTCTATCGCAACAATACGGTCTGGGGTGCGAGGGTAATGAGTATGGAATCTGCACTGGAATCCATAACGAGTACCTTGAATACGATTAAAACGGCAATCGCATTCATTGCTGGTATCGCCCTGCTTGTTGGCGGAATTGGAGTTATGAATATCATGCTGGTGTCTGTCACGGAAAGAACGAGAGAAATTGGGACGCGGAAGGCTCTTGGAGCGAAGAATTTCCATATCCAGCTTCAGTTCGTGACGGAGGCGGTCATTATTTCTGGTATTGGCGGTCTTATCGGCATCATTATCGGGACGGCCATCGGTGCCATTGTTTCCGTTGCGCTTGGTGCCCCGGTTACGATTTCCCTGTTTGTGACAATTATCAGTGTGCTGTTCTCAATGGCAATCGGTATATTCTTTGGCTACTATCCTGCAAATAAAGCAGCGAAACTTGATCCGATCGAAGCACTGAGGTATGAGTAATTAAATATGCATAGTTGCTTTAATGCGCCCCGGTGTTGTACTAGCATGCCGGGGTCGCTTTGTTTTGATGACTTTTATATGTCTCAGGAAAATAAAATGTTTCTTCTCACCGCATGATTATTATAGAAATAATGGACAATTTTGGATAATGATATGATATAATATGTGAGTACTAATAGGTAGGAATATTCGTATCTCCTGCAGAATAGGACTTTATTTTAAACGAATATCCTCAAACGATACATAAGGGGAGTGGAATCAATGAAGAAAAAAATGCTAATCGCGCTTTCTCTGATTTTATTGCTGATAGGCAATTCTTTACCTGCAAAAGCCGTAGAGCAGGTGAATAAGGTTACATATAGTAAAAAATACTACTTACAAGAAAGTCATAAGAAAATTAGTTCCGATCTCTTAAAATTGATTGATGAGCAATACCGGACTAATAAAGAAACGAAGGAGCAAGTAAAGTCATCCATAAAAAATATGAAAGCACTGATTAAAGCCGAAGATTCGTCTTCATATGGACTGAATAAATCGAATGATGACTTAGTTTACGTTTATATTCGTGTTAATGATAATGAATCTACCCATATTATTGATAACTACGCCAATAAAGTAAAGAATAGAGACGAGAAAAATCATGTTATTACAGCATGGGTGGAAGTAAATAAAATCAACGTTATTGCCTCTTTAGAAGGAGTAAGATCTGTTAATACTGTTCTTCCTCCTCAAGTCAATGTGGGGTCTGTGACAAGCCAAGGGGACGCTCTTCAAAATGTAGATAGTTTTCGAAATCTTTCGGGTATAGATGGGACAGGTGTAAAAATTGGAATTATCTCTGATGGGGTGGATAACCTGGCAAGTGCTCAAGCGACCGGTGACTTGCCGGGAGACGTTGTCACACTCAGTAACACTGTCGGCGGCGACGAGGGAACAGCCATGTTGGAAATCGTTCATGATTTAGCTCCCGGTGCACAACTATATTTTCATGATTGTGGTGATAATGAATTAGCATTTAATGATGCGGTTGATGCATTGGTCAATGCGGGTTGCCAAGTAATTTGTGATGATATTGGCTGGATCACTCAGCCGTTCTTTGAGGATGGCATTATAGCCAGTCATATCAGCAGTGTAATTGACAGCAATAATATTGTTTATGTTTCATCAGCTGGGAATGAAGCACAAAACCATTATCAGGGGACTTTTCGGGCTGATAATACGGGGTACTACTTTCACGATTTTGATCCTTCTTCAGCAGGTTATTCTCCTTTACTTGTATATATTCCATATGGAGAAACAGTAAGAGTAGTCTTGGAATGGAACGATCGATGGGGAGCTTCAAGTAATGATTATGATTTAATTTTAGCCGATTTAGATGGCCCCCCCCTTGTATCTTCAATCGAGGAACAAAATGGTGATGGCTACCCGGTAGAACTTGTATATTGGACCAATACTGATGCCTCAGGTTATTACCAGATCGTAGTTCCTAAATATGCAGGTGTAGCCAAAACCCTTGAACTATATGTTTATGGGGGCTATATTGCAGATGGCTATTATACATCCTCTGATTCAATATTTGGGCATGCGGCAGTACCTAAGGTAATTGCCGTAGGTGCTGCAAACGCAGATTCTCCTAACAAAATTGCATACTATTCATCACAAGGACCAGTAACTATTTCCTATCCATCAGCAGTCAAAAGAAATAAACCTGACATTATCGGAATAGACGGCGTCAGTGTTACGGGGGCGGGTAGCTTCTCTAATCCATTTTATGGTACGAGTGCTGCAGCACCAGACGTTGCCGCGATAGCAGGGCTGCTATGGGCGCAAAACCCGTCTAAAAGCGCCAGCGATATTAGAACAATAATTACCAGGGGCGGGGTAGACCTTGGAACTACCGGCTATGATACGATATATGGGTATGGCTTGCTGAATATGATATTAGCAGCTTCTCCATGTATACCAGTGGGTCTAGCTGCAGCGCCGAGCGATAAAAGTGCGATAATAAGCTGGACAGCAAATGCGGAGAGTGATATAGCCGGATACCAACTGGAGTATAAGACAACAGCGGCGACCAACTGGACCGTCAAAACACTCGCAGGTACAGTAACAAGTACGACCGTAGGCAGTTTGAGCAATGGAGGAACCTATCAGTTCCGACTAAAGGCCAAGGATAGTGCCGGTAACTTTTCAGGGTATACAGACATCGTCACCTGTATCCCGGTGGATAATGTAGCACCGGGCGTTCCAACAAACTTTAGAATGACCTCGGTCAATGACAGCCGGATTGTGCTGGCTTGGACAGCGCCGACAGCAACGGATCTATCGGGATACCGAATCGCTTATCAAAAAGCCGGAGATACAGAATGGACCGAAACAGGAACAATAGCGAAAATTGTAACGTATACATTGATGGGACTGGAAAACGATATCAACTACAAACTAAAAATACAATCCAGGGATAGTGCAGGGAATTGGTCGGCATACAGTTCGGAAGTTGAAGCAATGCCCCAGGATAAAACACCGCCGGCAGTACCTACGGGACTGACGACATTAGTGGGGACGGATAAGACGATACAAATTAGCTGGACAGCTAATACGGAGACGGATCTGGACGGATATGAAATAGCATGGCAGAAGTATGGAACAACCATTTGGCAGAGTGAAGTTGTAGGGAAAGAAACACTAAGTAAAACAGTAGAAAACTTGACGCATAATGCACGATATTACTTTAAAGTCAGAGCCAAAGATTTGAAAGGGAACTGGTCGAACTATTCAACTGTCGTATACGCGATAGCAAAGGATCAAGTCGCTCCGGCTAGTCCAGTGGGTTTAGCTGCGGCGCCGAGCGATAAAAGTGCGATAATAAGCTGGACAGCAAATGCGGAGAGTGATATAGCCGGATACCAACTGGAGTATAAGACAACAGCGGCGACCAACTGGACCGTCAAAACACTCGCAG